>JAUYTF010000456.1 GCA_030695285.1 Eubacteriales bacterium
AGATATGGCTTTATAAAATGAGGTAACACATGAAATATACGATGGAAGACCTGGCTTTTATCAAAAACGGAAATGCGCCGCAACACAAAACGAACGAACCTATGACGGACAAAATCTGCGTGATTGCAGGAGCATCGTCCGGAGTCGGCCTTGAGGCGGCAAAAAAGCTTGCGGCAGGCGGTGCTCGCCTTCTGCTTGTCTGCCGAAACCAAGGCAAAGCCGAGCGCGTGAAAGCGCTCTTGAAGAATGAGTATCAGAATGATGCCGAAATCGTGATTGCCGACTTTGCACGGCTCGAAAATGTCAGAGCAGCGGCAGAAGCGATTGCCAAGCGCCTTGACCATATCGACGTGTTGATCAACAGCGCCGGGCTGCACTCCACCAAGCGCCGTTTTACCGAGGACGGGAATGAGCTGGTGTTCCAGGTCAACCACCTCGCGCCTTTTCTGTTTACGATGCTGCTGATGGATCTGATCCGAAACAGCGAGCAGGGGAGAATCATTCAGGTGAACTCGGAGGGGCACCGCTTTGGCGGACTGAACCTGAACGACCTGGATTGGAGAAAGCGGCCATACTTGGGACTGCGTGCGTACGGGGCATCCAAAACCGCGCAGCTGATGACGGTTATGTCCCTCGCCGAGCAGCTAAAGCATACGAACGTAACGGTCAATGCAATGCATCCCGGCGGTGTCCGAACGAATATCGGGAGCAACAACGGTTGGCTGTATCGCGCATGGCTGCATGGCGTTATCTGGCACTTTTTAAAAGAGCCGGAGATCTCCGGCGAATCGTTGTACTACCTCGCGGCCGCGCCGGAGCTCAAGCACACGACCGGCAGGTACTTCAATCTGACGATCGACGAAAAGCCGATGCCGCATGCGATGGATGAAGCGGTGCGCGCTGAGATTTGGGAAATCAGCCATCGCCTGACGAGGTTACCGCTTTCGTTTTCTTAAAACGAAATCGGCGGCAATCTTCCCCGTTAAAATCGCGATGGGAAAGCCCGAAGGGCTGTATGCCCATTGTCCGGCTTGCACGACATGCGGGATCGGCGTGCGGATGGATTTTGTGATCTTCGACATGCTCGATACTGCGGGTATGGGTGTATTGGTGAATGCCCAGCCGGTGATTGCCCCGTCGGCATTGCCGGTGCGGCGCTCGAGCGTTAGCGGCGTAGAGACAAATGCGTCCATAATGCGATCGCCGAGCCCGGGATAGATAGAATCCGTCAGCGTACGGATCATCGCATCCCGGCAAAGCGATTTGAATGCGTCATACAACCCCAGCTGTTCCATATGCTTCACCAGCGAGTGCTCCATCAATGTGCTGATGATCAGCCCTGTCTTGCCGGCTGGCGCGAGTTGTTCGTCCCGCATGACCGGAATGGATATTTCATAGGTGGTCAGTCGTAAATACTCCTGTATCCAATCAAAAAGTGTTGCTTGCTGATCGCAATACGTGCCGTCAGCCTGCCGGAGCGCCTGCAGAGGCAGTGCGCTGAGGCCGGTTTTCACCGGTGTATAGAAAAAATGCGGCGCATGGATTTGTTCGAAATACGATTTATCCTTTTCGAGCGTCAAGTATAGCGTTAAAACCGAATTTGCGCCTTTCTTATCCGCGAGAAATGCGGCTCTTTTTTTGATCTGTTCATAGCGCTTATGCGGGAGGGCATCTAAATTGGAGAGGGAAGCGTAGAGCGTTTTTGAGTCGGCAGCCCAGATCAGGTCGTTATATGTATAAACAGTTCCGTGTTCATCGACGATTGTGTTCGAAGAAGGGTCTATGGTTTTGACACGCGTGTTTGCCTTGATTTCGCCGCCGTGATTGAGAATATAGTCGGATAGCTTTGCAATGAGAGTGCCCGTTCCTCCCTTTGGATAGTTGTAGTCCAAATACAGGCAAAAGTAGCTCAGCGCAAATGATGCGGGCGTTTGAGTGAAGAAATGCTGGGCGATCATATCGATCAGGGCGTTGTTATTCGTGAGTTTACTTAGATAGCGTTCGACCGGTGTGTTGAGACGCTTGATCTTGCCGAGCGTTGCAAGATACTTGAATAACCATGGCAGCAGCGTTTTTCGCATATAAACGCTGTCATTCCGCAGATCAAGGAAAAGCGGGTTGTCTATGCCGTATAAAACATCCATATACGTCATGCTCTTCTCAACGACGTCCATTATCTTTGCAATCGCTACTGTTTCGTCCGGAAACTTTGAAACCAGCATTTGTTGATATGCATCAACGCTTTGCTTCGAAGAGATATGCACAACGCTCTCTTCCATTCCGATGGAGACTTTGCTTTTGCAAAACTCTATTTCGAGCCCTAGCTGCTTGAGCATGGGAAAAAGCACGCCGGAGTTTTCCATTGCGCGAATGCCTGCGTCAAAAACAAAATCGTGGTAGCAAAAAGAACCGACTAGGCCGCCGACCTGATCTTCTTTTTCGCATAGTAAAATTTTTAATCCGGATTTTGCGAGAAAAGCAGCAGATGTCAATCCTGCAATACCACCGCCAACAACAATCACATCGTACTTCATGCGTACCCTCG
>JAUYTF010000474.1 GCA_030695285.1 Eubacteriales bacterium
GGGAGATCTCCAATCTCGCGCTGGTCGATAACTGGGGTTATGTGCCGGTGGAGCTGCCCGTCATGGAGGATATGCTCAAGAAGCTCAAGCTCATCGTCGATCCCGACGCGGTGTGGATGGTCGAGCACGAAGGCAAGCCGGTTGGCTATTGCCTGGGATTTCCGGATATCAACATACTGCTCAAGCGCATCCGCGGCAATCTGCTGCCGTTTGGCTGGGCGCGGCTGCTGTTTGGGGTGAAAAAACTGCGCGACTACCGCCTCTTTGGCCTCGCGGTCGATCCCGCGTGGCACAAGCGCGCGCTGGACGCGCTGATGTACATCCACCTCTACCAAAACCTGCGCCCGAAGAACATCCGCATGGAGGCAAACTACATTCTTGAGGACAATCTCCATATCAAGAACGCGCTGGAGCGGCTTGGGATGGAGAAGATCAAGACGTATCGGGTTTATGAGAAACCCCTGCTGCAAGCGCAGAGCGAATAAACGCCTTTCTCGTATAAATTTCTTTCCGAAGGTATTGCCACGCTAAAAAACAGCCTACCCCCTTCTCCCTCACCCCCTCACCCCTCGGCAGCGTTTTCCCACGCAGATGGATGAAGCGCGAGTTTGTCGTGCAGAAAAAACGGGCTGACGGGGCATATCGACGAGATTTGGGACGACCTCGGCAAATCGTGGTGGACGGCAAGTCGTGGTGGACGGCAAAGCTGGCTTTTTACCCACGCACCTGATCTTCGTCGCGGCGGCGATTGCGACGCTGTTTGCGGTGCTGCCGGTGCTTAATATGATTCGCGGGGCGAAGAAGCCGCCGGAATTGAACCAGTCCCAAGCGCAATAAACGCAAGTAAGTTTTCGCAAACAAAAAGGCCGCGAGGCCTTTTTGTGCGTCTGGCGTGCTTGTTCTGATGCACAAGCGATGCCTGAAGAACCGAGATCCTTTGCTTGCGGCGCGTTTACTTCCCGCATATCCCGAAGCGCACTACGTCCAGCAGCTGATCGACCGCGCCGAGGATGCTCTCGTCGTCCCAGTCCGCAGGCACAAGCTCGTCCATGTGAGTCAGCAGTGTTTCGATCACGAACACGGCAGTCTCCGTCTTGAGCTCCGATCGAAATTCTCCGGAGTCCTTCGCGCGCTCGACCATATCCGTTAACAGGCTCGCGCGCATGTCTCCAAAGCAGGCGGTGATCCGCTCGCGCACCTGCGCGTCCTCCTGCAAAAGTCGTCGTGAGAACGCGGCAAAGCGCGCGTCCTTTTTCGCGAGCTTGAGCCCGATGAGTGCCATGTTGCGAAACTCGTCGAAAAACCCGCTGGATGTACGCGAAACGTCGTGCTCCTGAAACAAGCGCAACTTTTCTGCGCCGACGCGATAGAGCAACGAAAGGTAGAGTTCCATCTTATCGCGAAAACGATAATAAAAACTGCCCTTGTTCATCCCCGCTGCTTTGAGAATCTCGTTGAGCGACGCATCCCGAAACGAATGCGCCGCAAATTCCATCAGCGCGGCCTCATAGAGCGCGGGCGATTCATCCAGCGGGTTTTTTGCGCCCGTTTCAAGCCACTTTGGCATGAGCAACTCGCTCATCAGTCTTCCTCCTCCATGCGCTCGCGCTGCGCTTTCTTTTCGCGCTGCTTTTGAAAATACTTCGGGACGAAAATGATCTTGAGCCAGACGATTGCGATTACACCGACCACGATCAATACCCACCAGTACCATGCCATGCTGTTCACCTCGCTTTCCGAAAGTTGGTTTTTCTCGTAAACATCCACAGTGTCGCGGCAAACCACGGCACGCTGATAAGCAGCGTCAAGAGCGTAAACCAGCCGGCGGGCGATCCGGTGAGAATCGCATCGAGCGCGCGATACTGCCAGTACATGGGCAGCACATAGTAGACAAACTGCCAGGCTTGCGGCACAAACATCGCAGAAATCGGCAAGATCATGCCGACCGGCACGAGTAGCTTGAGCACGCCGATTGCCGCCACCTGATTGCCGGCAAACGCGCCGATGGCAAATGTCATCATGCCGGAAACGAGCACGCTCGCAAGAGCAAGCAACAGATAGCTTGGCAGTAAGCTCGCTTTGCCGATGATCAGCGCCGCAGCGCTCATGCCAAATAGTCCGAGGATCAACGCAGGAAAAAGCTTCGTCGCCACATAGCCACTCAGTCGCATGGGGCTGACCGCGACGGCGCGGATGACGCTGCACTCGCGCTCGTCCACAATCGAAAGCCCGACCGTCGCCCCGCCGATGAAGAGCGCCATGAGCAGCATTGCAATCATGGATACAGTATACGCCATCGTGCCCTTTGCTTCCATCTCTTCGCTTTGATATTCCATTGCACCGCTTGTGCCAGAGAGCGCCATGCTGACGATGGCTTGTGTGCCCTGCACAAACGCCGCGCCCTCATTGCCCTCCACCAGTATGCGGATAGTGCCGCTTTCCGATACGACTCCGGCCACGGCATCCGTGCCGCGCACACGCAGGTTCAGCGCGTCTGCGTCGCGGAGATGTTCCACATCCGCAACGCGTTCCAGCTTTGCAACGGCTGATGCGGGCACGGAGTCGTCCACAGCGAGTTTGAGCGAGGATTCGTTGACCGCGCCAAACACCAGAATGAAAACAAACGCCAGAATCGCGGGAGCAGCAACCATGAAGATTGAAATACCGTTGCGGAAGATCAGCTTAAACTCCCGTGAAATACTCATCAGCAATGCTCTCATGCTTTCACCCCCCTGAGGTGCTTTCTTCTGACAAACACCAGCGCCAGCAGATAGGATACCACGCACCAAGCCGCGATGGATATCGCTATCGTCCAGGGATCTGCCGCCCCGCCGAACATGGCGCTGCGGTATGCCATCAAGATCGGATAAGATGGGATCAGCCGCATCCAGAACGGCGTGAACGCAGGGGAGGTGTAGCTCATGACCGGCAGCATATTGACGCTGAGCAGCACCACCATGGAGAAAAACCAGCCGCTCATGTCATAAAACGGCGATGTATACGCCAGCCCGATCATGGTAAAAATAGCCGTGCCGAAGAACGACAGCAGCAGGAACTGCCCCCAATTGATCGCAACGCCGACGGTAAGCAGGCAGATCAGCGAGGCGTACAGCGTGCCGATCAGTGAGAAAAGCAACGTCTTTGAGAGTACATACTTTGCCGTACCAAACGGGGAAACGCGCAGCGCACGGACGGTGCCGTCCTGCTTTTCCGCGAGCATCAACGCGCCGCCTAAGATGAACCCGGTCATGAGCGCCTCAAACGCGATGAAGATCGGTGTGAAGCGCAGATTGAACGGGATCTCTTTTGCCGCCTCGTCCAGATACGATACGTCGATGATAGCGGGCATCGCCCCGCTCTGTGCAAATTCCAGCTCCAGCAAATACACTTGCAACGTTTTTTCCGAATAACCCGGGTGCACGATGGTCACGCTGTCTTTTGCAAAAATAAACCCGATTGCGGCGCCTTCTTGAACGGCTTCGCGCAGCGCGGCCTCGCTTTCCGCGGGCACGCCAAACGCCAGATCCGCGGGTGCGTTGTAGGTCAGCTGCTGTACCGTCTCGGACGCCATCTCCTTTGGCAACGCAAGGTTGACCACCAGAACGATAACGGCAAGTGTGGCGGTCAGCACCCAGAACAGCGCGTTGGTCAGCAGGCGTTTGAAATCCTGCATACAGGTAGAAAGGATGCTTTTCACGCGGTGAGCTCCTTTCCGGTGACGCGCAGGAAGATCTCCTCCAGCGTCGCCTCCTGCGAATGCAGCTTGATCGCATCCGCGGTTGTCAGAAACGCGGCAAGCGCTGCTTTGTCGTCCATCGGAATGGCGCGCTCGCGCTCTTCTCCGTCTTCGCGATAGACCACCCGCACCTCGCGCCTGCCATAGACGCGCTTGAGCGCTTCCGGCGTGTCCATCGCCGCAATCACGCCACCGTAAAGAAACGCGACCGTGTCGCTCAGCGCATCCGCAAGCTCCATGCTGTGCGTGGTGAGAAACACCGCGGCCCCTCGCGACTTTTGCTCCAAGATCAGCTCACGGATGCCGACCGCCGTCTTAGGGTCAAGACCGCTGGTCGGCTCATCCAGAAAGAGGTATTTGGGACGGTTGATCAGCGCGCGCGCAAACGTCAGCCGCTGGCGCATGCCTTTTGAGTAATTCGAAACGCGCTTGTTGGCGTCCTCGCGCAGGCCGACGCGGTCCAGCAGCTCCAAAGGGTTCACGGTGGGTACGGAAAACAACGCCGCGTAAAACTTCAGGTTTTCCAGCCCTGTCAGCGAAGAATAGAGGTTGCTCTGCTCAAACGACACGCCGATCTGATTGAAAAACGCGGTGTTCAGCCCGCGGACGGATTTGCCCTCATAGAGCACCTCGCCGCGCTGGATCGGCAGCAGCCCCGTCATGATATTCTGAATCGTGGACTTTCCCGCACCGGAAGGGCCGAGAAAGCCGAAAATGCTTCCGCCCTCCACCGAAAACGAAATGTCCGAAACGGCGCTCTTTCCCTTGCCCTCATAATCGTGAAACACATGGTTGACCTGAATCATATTTCCCTCCTGCATCGCAGTCAAACGCTTTTTGTGTCCGCAGTTGACCACCTAGTCAAGAACAATATAGCATCGTTTGACCGCCCGGTCAAGTAATGGGTGAAAATATATTTTCGCGTGATGCCCGCGCTTCTCGCGCAAACAAAAAAGGCCGCACGGCCTTTCTTGTTGTATACGTGTACTCGACTATTTCGTGTGCGCCTGAACGGTCTTTTTGATCGTGGTGACGGTCTCGCTGATTGCGCCGATGATCACCAGCACACTAAACGCGATGACGAGCACGTTTGTGCCGCCCACGCTCGGCAGCGCCCGCATCACGCCTGTCTGAACCAGAAAGCTGTAAAACTCCTCGCTCAGGATATTCGGCTGATTGACCAGATACAGCGTCAGCGCCATGTCGATGAGCGACTTGACCACCACTGCGACGCAGACGAACACCGACCAGCGGCGGTCTTTGATCTTTGCGATGCCCTGCACGATGGAGAGTAGCAGAGACACGAGGATGAACGGAATCAGCATGTTCAGGAAGCTCTGGCTGAAGATATTGTAAAACACCATGTCGCCCTGCGCAAACATCATCGCAAACGGCAGCCTGCCCGTGCAGAAGAGAAGAGCAAAGATGGAGAACACCACCGAGAGCACCAGCTCTGCAATGCCTTCAGAAAGCCGGATTCCCGCCTTGGCGTTTTGCACCTCCGGCAGATCTTCAATCCGCCAGCCGTGCTCGCCCATTTTCGGCTTTTTCTCGCCGCTGTGCTCGGCGATCACGAAACCGATCGTCGTCCAGACCAGTGCCTGGAACGCGGCGGAAACACCCATGCTGACCCCCTTGGACATGATGCCGCTGATGACGAACGCCACATGGGTCGAAACGGTCTTTGCCGCGTCAAACGCGCCGACCGCGAAGCCGATGAGCATCACCAGTACGCCGACGAGCGGCACAACCCACTTGAGCACGCTCACGTATTCGTCAAAATACGCAGGCGAGATTAGATAGCGCGGGCGGGTGCGGTATTTCTCCGCCAGAGACACGGGCGAACCCAGCTCGTAAAGCACCTTTTTCACGGCATCGTCGCTTGCCCCCTCCGGCAGCATGTCGTAAATATTGGCGCGCAGTTCTTTTTTCACGTCCTCCCGGTCCTTCTCCGGCAGACGGCGCGCCACGTCGTATACATAGCGCTCAATCAGATTGTTATTGGTCTTTTCCATTGTCCTCTCCCTTTCCGCAGATGTCCTCTATGCTCCTCTGCATGTTCCCCCATTCTATTAATAGCTGAGCCAGCACCACTTTGCCCTTTACGCTAACGGTGTAGTATTTCCTCGGTCTGCTCTCGCTCGTGTCCCAGTCGCTGGTCAAGAGCTCCTGGCTTTCCAGGCGGCGCAGCAGCGGATAGAGCGTATTTGCCTCGATATCAATGTTTTGCTCCTGCAAGGTTTGCAAGAGTGCGTAGCCGTATCGCGGCTCCCTGAGGCTTCCCAGCACGGCGAGCGTCAGGCTCCCGCGGTGAAGCTCGGTCAGGAAATTTTGCATCGTGTCATTTTCCGGCATTTCGTTTCACCTCGTGTGTATTATAGTGTGTGTCACACATCATTGTCAATACTATCTTAATAATATATTCGCATTATATTTCAAATCATATTGTTACAAGAAAAGAGGCGCACTCGTCGCCTCTGGTTTTGATTGGTTACAACATTTGGTTTAGTAGAACAACATCGAAACAGCGCCGCCGTCAACTGCGCAGAATGGCATCGTGAAATACTCAGTATCCCCTTTTGAGTATATCTCGCGGAAGGAGATATTCCATGTTGGGATCAATAACGCGATATCTTCGTATACCTCGGGGAAGGCTTTGCCAGTTAGCCGATCCGAATACCCGATCAGCATCGTGGAAAGGCGGATATCGTAGATCTCGATCTGCGCATTTTCGTAAGCCACCTCACCATAGATACGGGCGATCCGATCTTTGGCCAGTTTGAGCGCTTCCTCTGCGCTGATGATAGACACATTCGAGTACACGACATTGCTTGGTTCATAACGCTTCTCCCAATGAAAGTCCGATACCCCGCGCTCGTCGACATAGATGGTGAGCGTTCCGGCATTCGCTTTCCAGTAGGATAGCCTATCGTTTTTACTACTGGAGTATCCGCTGTCCGCATGCATGGTCAGCCCAGCATCGGATAGACCATAGACAAATGCCCAACCGCGGCTACGCACCGTGCTTGAATGATTCAAATCAAATGCGACAGCCCTCTGTACGCTCTCGATTTGCCAAGCATGAATATCAAGATCAGAAATCACCTTTTGTGCCTGCGCTTGGGCCGCCTCCCGCGTTAGAGTAATCGGCGCGCGGATGATCTCGCCTGCCTCCTGTTCCCATTCCTCGTCGCCAATGAGGTACCCTTCCCGATATATGATCTCGTCAGCGCGCTCTACCCAGAAAACAGAGTTTTTGCCGCCCAGTTGAAGCGAAAACCCTTCACCATCCCGCTCTAGCGTGAATGTTGTCCCAGTTACTAGATCAAAGTCTTTCAAATCATATGTGCCGTCGGCTTGAACACCATGTGCTTCCTGATTTGGTGCACCCTTTGCGTCCGGTAAAAAATAGTCGATCATCTTGCGATACTCGTCCAGTGAAAACGAAGTCATGTTGCATTCTCGAATGTGATAGCCTTCCACCTGTGGGATGACCACGTCCGCGTTGACCAGCACCGTAATGCCAGCAGATAGCGTCTCAGCTTCTTGCGTGATGTGCGTTACCGAGACTGGAACAGCCCCCGGCAATGTGGAAGCGCTGTCGAGTAATTCTTTTGCGGGATTTTGCAGCGTATCTGCTGAAACCATCTCTTGCGCGGCAGGTGTGTCCTGCGGCACTTCACTCGTTTGTTCAACGGTCGTCTCCGTCTGATCCACGGGGATCGGCGTGAGTGCTCCCCCGCTTTTCCTCGGCTGGCACGCCGTTGTGAACGCGGTAAATGCGGCGCAAAAAAACAGGCAGGTAACGAGTGCTGTAACCCCACGCTCGGCTTTCGCCCGGTTGTTTATTCTTCTCATTTTACAATCCATCATTTCATAAACTCCTGAAGTTAAATTCGACTCCGGTTATCCTTTCGGATTTCATGCTGAATTGCTTTTCATTGTGATTGGTTTTTCAAAACGTTTCGACGCTGTAAACTCATGAATCGCGCAAGCGCGGCATCCGGCAGCGCGAAGGGGTCCCGCCTTAACGCTTTTTGCCGGATGCCGCAGCTTACGACGTGCATCGCCAACGACGACCCGAACCGTAAATCGGGCTCTGCTGCTCTTGGCGCCGTGAGGAGAGAGCTCTCACGCGAGGCACAAAAGCAGGCGGTCGGCGAATTCGAAACACGGCGTGTCAGCCGTTTTCCACGCTCCGGCGCCCGCTGCACAGCGACTGTACCAGACCCGCCATACAAAAAACACCGCCGTGAAATCTCGTTCTGCTTATAAGACGGTTTGGAACACCACTTCGTGACAGAATAATTTATGAATTTTCTGTGAACGAATCAGTTTTAAACACGCACATCGTGAGAAACAGCGCGCGCAGCACTATGCCACAGAATATGTTTGTGCTATTCTGAGCGCATACACAGAGCGATGCGAAGACAAGCAAATCCACGCAGAAGCGCGTCTGATTCCAATTTGATCGGTGGTAAACAGAATGAAACCTGCAATCCAGATCCACGAAATCGGCAACTACATGCTGCGCAGTTACCTGCTCGAAACGCCGCAGGGTTGGATCGCGGTCGATTCCGGCTATGTGGGCGGCTTTGCGGCCTATCGCAAGCGCCTCGGCAGGCTGACCACCCCGAACAACGTGAAATACGTCTTCTTAACCCATGCGCACAACGATCACACGGGGTTTCTTGGCGAGCTGGCTCACGAAAGCGGCGCGCGGCTAGTCTTGAACGAGCAAAGCCTGCCTCGCCTCGCCAGCGGCGAAAACGCCATGCCACAGGGAACGGGGTTCACCACGCGCATGGGCGTCATGCTCTCCTCCATGATGAAGCATTCCTCTTTTCCGCCAGTAAGACCGGATGAAACCGCCATCCTCCTCAAAAGCGAGGCGGATCAACCGTTTCTCGCGGCAGGGCTACCCATTCGCGTTGTGTTTCTGCCGGGGCATACGGCGGATTCGGTCGGGTTGTTTTTGGAAGAGACGCGGGAGCTGCTCTGCGGAGACGCGACGGGCAACGCCATCATCGCGCCCACGCGGCAGGCGGTTTTGATGGAGGACGTACCGGAATTCGCGCGCTCTTGGGACAAGATCATCGCGCTCAACCCTTCGCGCATCTATCCCAGCCACGGAAACCCATTCGCGCCGGAGGATTTGGCGAAGTATAGAAAGAGATTGGACAAGATAACGCTCTTTTATCCCAAAAAAGGCTGACGCAAAAAAACACCGTTCTCGGAGGCTCCGAAGACGGCGTTTTTATGATAGATCGGTTTATGGTGTTTTAAAAAGCGCACTCATAGAATGATTTACAGCGCTTTTCGAAAGCAAACGCTCTCGGCTACGCCCACATACGGCGGATAGTTCTGGATGCGGTCGTACCCCGCCGCCTCATAGAGCCGGATGGCTTCGGGTTGGAGGATGCCCGTTTCCAACACGGCGAACGAAAAGTCGCACTCGCGCGCCCAACACTCCAGCTCCGTCAGCACCGCGCGTGCCAGCCTCTGCCCACGATACGCTTTTTGTACAAAGATGCGCTTCATCTCCACGGAATCCTGCGAAAACGTCTTAAAGCAGCCGCATCCGGCAGGTGTGCCGTCCAGAGAAACGACCACCGTGTACTCGACATCGTCCGAATGATTGTGCTGGCTGAAGAACGCCATCAATGCGCCGTAGCGCACGTTTAACTCCTCGTCCAGCGCGACAATCAGCGCGCGAAAAACCGGATCGCTCCCGGTGCAGCGGGTGATGGTTTGCATGATTCTGTATTCCTTATCGTTCAGCGCTCTTTCTCGTCTGCGCCCCTTCTCGCTCAATGTTCCTCAATATACTGATCCAGCGTTTCGTGATACACGTCGATGCGCGTTTCCTGCGCCTCGGTGGGCTCGCCCAGCACGAGGTCGAGCATATACTGCGGCGTCTTGCCGCCGATGTGCATGGACTTGATGCAGGACACGCAATAGACCGCGACGTTCTGACAAGGCATCTGCGCGGCGCGCTTTTTTTGAAACGATGTGACTTCCTCAATCGGAATATGCGGATAGAAATTATCTCCGCAGCAGATGGACTTTGTCCCCGAAAACGGGCTCTCGATCACCTCGATGTGCATCTTGTCCAGGAGGCTTCGCACCGCGGCGTGCACCTGCGGCTTCTTGCGAAACGAGCAGGAATCGTGCACCGAGAGCTGCATGCCGGCATAGCTTGGCAGCGGCAAGGCGGGAATTGCGTCGAGCACCTCCCAAAGCGAGATGGTCTGCACGCCCTCGTAGAGCGAGCGAAACCTGCGGTCGCATCCCGCACAGTTGTTGATGATGGTGGCGCCCTTTGGCAGATCCGGCTCATGCCGACAGCAGACGGTGTGCAGCTGCGTCGGCAAAAAGCGGCGGTTGAGTAGATGGAGGATTTCCTCCACCGCCTCCGGCTTATACAGGCTCATCGCGCAGCCGGGGTTAAAAAAGCATTTGTCTGGGTCGATGTCCTCCAGCGCAATGCTGGGTATCGTGTCCGTATTAGATCGCCCGGGGTCGTCCATTGAGAAACTAATCCTCCTTATGTTTTTTACTATTGATTCTCTATCGCCATTAGCGATAAATCTTTATATCTCTTTCGTTTACGCTGTAGCGCATGCGCAGATACTCATATAAGTTCGCGCAGGCGAGCGCGTCGTCCAGCGCATTGTGGTGATGCTCCAGCGGGATATTCAGCCCCGCGCACAGGTCGTTGAGGCGGTGGCTGCCGAATGTCGCCTTCGGAATGTGCTTTCTCGCCGCTTCCAGCGTGCAGATGTACCTCCAGTGTTCGGCGTGGAGGTTTTCCCGCAGAAGCGCCTTTCGAATCACGGGCAAATCAAACAGTGCGTTGTGCGCCACGAGCAGGCAGCCTGTAAAATACGGCTCAATCTTCGGCCAGAGCTCATAGAGCGAAGGTTCGTTTTCCACATCTCTTGGCCGGATGCCGTGGATGACGATGTTTGCCGCGTCGAAATCGTCGCAGGGGTTCACGAGATAGTGCAGCCGCTCAGGCTCCCCTTCACCGTCCACGCGGACGATGCCGATGGAGCAGACCGAACGGGAATAGCGGTTGGGCGTTTCCACGTCCACAGCGGTGAAAGCGTCGAGTTCATCGCGCAAAAACAAGCCCGGCAAGCTGCGTTCTCCTTTTGTCTCCTATCGGGTATGCTGATTTATAGACGGTATTATATCA
>JAUYTF010000479.1 GCA_030695285.1 Eubacteriales bacterium
GGAGGAATCCGCTGCGTGGATTGAGGCGCATAAGCTCAATCTGCACCATTGGTTTTTCTCCACCGACCTGACGCATTATAAGCGCGGCGGGCGCATCTCGCCGACTGCGTTTGTCGTTGGCTCTCTGCTCAACATCAACCCGCTGATGAATATGGACGACGGCGGTCACCTGACCCCGCGCTTCAAGATCAACGGTAAAAAGCGCGTGATGCGCGAGATGGTCAAGCAGATGGAGCTGCATGCGGAAAACGGGCTGGACTATGACAAGAAATGCTTCCTCTCAAACTCCGCCTGCCTAGAGGACGCAGCGAGCGTTGCCGCCCTCGTGGAAGAGACCTTCCCCAAGCTCAACGGCAAGGTGCTCATCAACAGCGTCGGCACCGTGGTGGGTTCGCATACCGGCCCCGGGACGGTGGCGCTCTTCTTCTGGGGCGATTCCAGAAAGAAAGCGTAATAGAGTAAGATTGGTTTATGATTTCTTCTGGGGAGATTTCTGAAAGAAAAATTAGAAGAAAGGTTGGTTTATGATTTCTTCTGGGTAGATTTCTGAAAAAAATTAGAAGAAAGATTGGTTTATCACTTCATCTGCGGTGATTTCAGAAGAATAACGCTATCCTTGAAACCAACAACAAAATTGTACTGATTCCAACCGTCAAAAAGTCCCGGCTTCGGGACTTTTTGGTTTCTCTGATACTCTCGTCTTTGCTATTGCATCATTTTGTCTTTTGCACCGTTTTTGCAGAATGCTTGGAGGATCGCACCGCAATCTGCCGTTTGCTTTGCGCATGCATATGAAGACCTTCTCTCAAGCACGTTTCCACGGGCGGGCTTTGTCCAGCCAGCCTTGCGCCTGCCAATGCTGCTTCTCCACCGGGGATGCGCTCAGATTCGCCTTTTGCATCGCCGCCATGACAGCGAACATGAATCTCGTCTTGATCCCAGCGCGCGGCGGGGTGTTTTTGCTGAGTTTCTTTGCCAGTCTCCCCGTGTCTTTCGTGATCTTGTTTTTCACCTTCGGTTTGACGCCTTCCCAGTTCATGGCCTGCACGCTTGCGCCGTAACGGTAAATCTTCGGCACGCCCCAGAAGAACAGCGATTTGGAGATGCCCTTGGTTGCGCCCGCAGTTGAGCTGCCCGCAGAGGTCGAGAGTACGACCGCCTTCTTTAGAAACATGGAAGCGCGCGGTCGGTGCGCCATCCACATGGTAAACGTCAGGTCCAGCAGGGATTTCATCGGTGCGGAAGGCGCCATGCAGTACGTCGGCGTGGTGAAAATGAGCAGGTTTGCCGCCTCCATCGCGTCCACAATCGCCTGCTTTTGCTCGTGCCACGGGCAGTCCGCGTCGTTTTCGATGCAGCGGTAGCAACCAAGACAAAAATGGTTCAGATCCCGCGGCAGAAAGAACTCCGTGATCTCGTTTTCTCCCGAAATCTGGTCGACCAGAAGTCTGCCCATCTGATAGGAGCTGCCGTTATGATTCTGTCCGTGAATGATCGTGATCTTCATGTTTGATTCCCCCGTTTGGCGCGCTTCTTAGCGCCTGAAATCATTATAGCGACAGAAAACACGCGGTACAACGAGTAATTCACGCGCATTCTTGTAAAATAGTCGCAAAAAACCTAGGGAAGCACGCGTGTAAATTTCATATTTGTATACATTCTTGCAATACTCTTGCCCTTCTCGCCCGTTAGACTGCTATAATATGGATATTACCGCGCGATCGCGGATTTTTGTGATGTTATGAGGAATACTACTTTGATGCAACAAGTGCAGGAAATCATCAGTCAGGTTCGTAAGGTCGTCGTCGGCAAAGACGCCGTCATCGGCAGCATATTGATGGCGATGCTCGCGCAGGGGCATGTTTTGCTCGAAGACGTGCCGGGCGTGGGGAAAACCACCATGGCGCTCGCGTTTTCGCGGACGATGGATCTCTCCTATAAGCGCATGCAATTCACGCCGGACGTGATGCCCTCGGACATCACCGGCTATACCACGATCCAAACCGGCGGCGCTGTGGGCCAATATGTGCCGGGCGCCGCGATGTGCAACCTCTTTCTGGCGGACGAAATCAACCGCGCGTCGAGCAAGACCCAGTCCGCTCTACTGGAGGTCATGGAGGAAAACAGCATCACGGTAGACGGCGTCACACGCGCCGTTCCCCAGCCGTTTCTCGTCATCGCCACCCAGAATCCCGCGGGTTCTTCCGGCACACAGCCGCTCCCGGAATCCCAGCTTGACCGCTTCATGGTGCGGCTCTCGATGGGTTATCCCGACCGCAGGAGCGAGATGGAGATGCTGCGCCGACATCAAAACGCGGTTTCGCTTGACTCCGTCAACCGCGTCATCACCCCGCAGGATCTAATGGTGATGCAGCGCGAGGTGGAGGCCGTCTATGTTTCCGAGGCATTGTTTGCCTATATCACCGAGCTGACCGGCTGGACGCGCACGCAGCCCGCCATCCGCATCGGTGTGAGCCCCCGCGGCACCATCTCCCTGCTGCGCATGAGCAAGGCCGCGGCGTATCTCTCCGGCCGCAACTATCTCATCCCGCAGGATGTTCAGCTGGTGTTTGAAAGCGTGGCCGCCCACCGCATCTTGCTCAGCCCCCGCGCGCTGGTCAGCGGCGTGAGTGAGCAGCAGCTCGCAAAACGCGCGCTCACGCAGGTGCAGGCGCCCGTGGCGGTGTAATTTCATGGCCGGAAACCGGATTTTATACACATATGCGCTCTTTTTCGCGTTTATCTTATTCGTGTTGTTCGATCTGTATCTGTTCCACCTGCTGCTGATTTTTTTGCTGATCTTGCCGCTAGTATCGCTGCTATCGGCGCTTCCCGTGCGCAAAAATCTGCGTTATGCGCTGGAGATTGACGACGATATCATGCCAAAAGGCGTCTGCGACATACGGCTCATGGCACGAAACAACAGCATCCTGCCCTGCGCCGGCGTGCGCTTCACGCTCGAAAGGCACAACGCCCTCGGTCGCGTCGGCGAACGGTATACCGAGTCTGCCGAGGATGTCGTGCAGTTTTCTCTGGGGCCGATGCGTTCGCACGCCATACAGCCCGCCGTCAAGATGGCGCATTGCGGCCGGGTAGATCTCATCGTGCGCCGCGTACAGGTGCTCGATTCACTTGGTTTACTTGCGCTGAACGTCCCTGCGAAAAACGGCTCAACCCCCGCGGGCAGCATCTACGTGCTGCCGGAGCTGCAGCACAGGAGCATCCAGACGGACGAAGCTGCGGATCTGGGGCTCGACAGCGCGCGCTATTCCACAGAAAAAGCGGGCAATGACCCTTCCGAAATCTTCCAGCTGCGCGATTATCGCGAGGGCGACCCGCGCCACAGCGTGCACTGGAAGCTCAGTAGCCGCATGAACCGCCTGATCGTCCGCGAGTTCGGCTTGCCGTTGAACCCATCTTTACACTTCTTACTCGAGCTGCGCGAGGATGCCACGCCAGACGCGGCGGAGGCCATGCTCAGCACCATGCTCGCGTTTTCAGAGTATCTCATGGCACGGGACGTCAACCACGTCATCAGCTGGATCAGCGAGGAGGGCGGCCTTCGCACCATGCCCGTCACAGGGCCGGAGGCGTTGGCTTCCGTGCTGCACGAGTTGCTCGCCCTGCCGGGGCAGGCACGCTGGAGCACGCTGGAGCGCTTCGCAACCGAAGGCGCGGCGCGGGCAGATACGCACGTGATCTATCTGGTTGCGGGCAGCATCTGGAACGCGGTGGGGGACGAAGCAGGCGCGCGCCTGCTCGCGGCGCTGACTGATCTTGGCGCCTGCCGCCGCCTGACGCTGATGCCTGAGCGATGCGACGACGGAACCGCTGCCGCACTTAGGGATCTCGGGTGCGAGGTGCAGCTGCTCGACGGCAGCATCCCCGGGGCTGAATCGGAGGTGGACGCATGAGCGCAAGCAAGCGCACGCCATGCGCGGCTCAGCCGATCCCTCTGCCCGAAAACACGCCCGCAAGGCTACTTTTGCGTCTCTTTCAGCGGCTCGCGGTGCTTCTGCTCGCGGTGCTCGGGTTTCTTTTTTGCCTGCTGACGAGCTATCAGCTCGATCTGCCGACCGAAACGCTCGTCTGGACAGCGGTCGCGTTTTCGCTGCTGTTCGTTGCGGTGTTCTCGCTGCAAAAAAGTGGCCTTCTTGCCCTGGTATGTCTGCTTGCCGCTATCGCCTACGCCATCTTTCACGCCGACGATCTTCTGCAGGGGGTGCTGCTGCTCATAGAGCGCGTCGCTTTGACGCTCTCGCTGAATCTGCCGGAGGCGCTGGAGCTGCTGCTCCAGCCCGTGATGGCGGACGAGGCGATACGCTTGATGATGCAGGCGGCGCAGGCGCTGCTGTTTATCGTATCGTTTCTGGCCGCATTTTTCATCATCAGCCAGCCCAGCGTGCCGGGGCTTGCGCTCTCGACGCTGCCGGCGCTGCTGCCCGCGCCGTTTTACCTGCTCTCCCCTGCGCTGCTGCCGTTCTTCATGCTGTTTGCCGCGCACATGATGGTTTTCGCCTTCAACAACGCAAAGCGCGCGCAGACAACACTGCGTGCGCGTGTATATGTTCCGCTCAGCAGGCGCAGGGCGGATCTCGTGGCACAGCGCGCGGCGCAGCACTCTCTCTCACTGCTCGTGCTGCCGCTCATCGCGCTTTCTGCGCTGCTTTCCGGCATCGTTCTCCCGCAAAAGGGATATCAGCGGCCGGAAGCGATCGAATCCCTCCAACAAAAGATTTTTTCGCTGGATATCGGCAAAGACGCGTTTTGGCGCAGCAACGACGGCCTCACGCGCGGAGATTTAACAAGCCTGTCCTCCATCCGTTTTTCCGGCGCAACCGCGCTCAAGGTGCGCGTTTCCAGCCATTCTTCGCTCTACCTAAGGGACTATGCGGGTGCGGTCTATACCCAGGGCGGCTGGGAAAACGTCTCCGCGAACGATTTCTCCGCGCTGGCAAACAGCATCGAAATCGCGCCGCAAAACCTGCTCGCTTCCGCAGCTGCGCTCAGCGGCAACACGCCGGAGACTTTTACGCTCTCCGTTCGCAACATCGCCGCCAATCCGCATTCCATCTGGGCACCGCCGGGATTGGTGACACGGACAGATGAGATCCTGAACGCGGGCTATGTGCAGGATACCGCGCTCGCGTTTGCCTCCGCCGCCTCCGCCTCGGAATACACGCTCGAGGCGATCCCCGTCGGCATGGCGCTGTATTCCGTCTCAAGCGCGAATGACGGGTTTGAAAGCGCGTATCAGAAAGCGGCGGGCTCTGTTTACGGGCTCAGCCGCGCAGAAGGCAACGGCGCGGACAGCGTCCGGCAAGCGGCGAGCACCTATACGGGCTATCTCTTTAGCGTATACACCAGCCTGCCGGACGAGACACACGCGGCGGCGCAGGCACTGCTGCAAACCTACGGCATCAGCGCGGTTCTGGACGATGGCGCGCTCAACCTTGCGGAGACGTGCCAGTCGATCCGCTCGCTGCTGTCCGCGCGCTGCAGCTATGACTATTCTCCTCCGCAGATCCCGCAGGGCGCGGACTTCGCCACTTG
>JAUYTF010000348.1 GCA_030695285.1 Eubacteriales bacterium
TCACCACGCACGCGGTGCTGATCAAAGGCGGCGCGGAGGAGAGCGCGTCCCGCACGGCAGCGTGCGCAGAGCGCATTGCGTCGCTCTGCGAAGAGGCGGGGCGCGAGATCCACTGGTACGTAGCCAGCGGCTCTCCTGTTGCGCGGCTCAGCGCGCTGCCCGCCTGTTTTTCAGAGGCGAGCCGCATACTATCCTACCGCTATCTTTGCCCGGAGGAGCACTTTCTCAGCGAGGAGAGCATACGAACCATTCGCAAAGCGCGCGCCGCTGCGGCGGAGCCCGGTAAGCCGGAGATCGATCAGGAGCGCCTGCGCTGCTTTTTCAGCAGCGGCGCCGTGGAGGAAATCGATCCTTTCATCGAGCAGCTGCTGCGCAGCGCGGGGGAGGACGGCGTACCGTTGTCCATGTTCTGCCGGTTCGTCACGATGACGGCTTATTTCGCCGCTGTGGAATACCTCGACTCCATTGGATGCCGCGCGGATAGCTTCTGGCCGCCGGAACTTCGGCCAAAGGATCACATCTCCACGCCGGATGAGGCGCGTGGATACATGCGGCAAATCATGCTGCACGCCATCACACTGCGAGATCGCGAGAGCAGAAAACAACAGCGCGACCTGTTACACAAAGCCATCGATTTCATCGACAGCAGCTATACAGAGGAGACGATTTCGCTCGACAAGGTCGCAAAGCAGGTGAACATCAGCCCGAATTATTTTTCTGCAATGTTCAGTCAGGAGATCGGACAAACCTTTATCGAGTATCTCACCGGCAAGCGCATCGGCGAAGCCAAGCGCATGCTCCGGCATACGGATATGCGCTCGAGCGAGATCGCGTTTGCGGTCGGGTTTCGGGACGCGCACTACTTCAGCTTCGTGTTTAAAAAAGTATCGGGATGCACGCCCAGCGAATACCGCAGAGGAGACAAACGGTGATCGAACAAATCGGCTGGACGTTGAAATCCGCAAAGACGACCATGCAAAAAAAACTATGGAAGATGATCCTCATCGTCACGATTCCGCTGATGCTGATCATCATTCTTGTCGTGGGCATCGGCCTTGGCTATGGGTTGCAATACAACTCAATCTTAAATAATGTCACCACCGCTTCGGACTTTAACCGCGAGTTCACTGACAACATCAAGACCAAGATGTACTATTACGTGATCGACAGCCAGTATTCGGAAGGGCTGCCGACCGAAGAAGTGAAGTCGGCCGAAAGAATTGCGCGAAAGCTCATCGACACCACCACGGAAAAAGACAGCCTTCGCGCCATCAACAGCGTGCTGAATCTTTGCCATAACCTGGAAGGCAAGATGCAGGAGATCGCGATCACCGAAGGATACGACTCGCGCATGAGCCAGCTCAACGACAATATTTACGTTATGGCCGATCTGATTCAGGAATACATGTATACCTACCTGTATTATGAGGCGGTGCATCTGGATGCCCTGCAGTCGACCATGATTACCAACATGGTGGTGCTCATGGGCGTTGTTGTCGTGCTGGCGCTGGGCCTTCTGTTCTTCCTTTTGAGCTATTCTCGAAAGCTCAGCCGCAGCATCGTCGACCCCATCGACATGCTCTGCGATCGCCTGGTTGCCATTGGGCGCGGGGGACTCCTGGTCATGGAGCCGATCCAGGCGGATGTGGAGGAGGTGCAGTTGCTCTCCGACGGCATCGAGAGCATGGTAGGCCACTTAAAACGCTTGATTGAACGCAACACCGAGCAGGAGAAGCAGCGCAGAAAGACCGAGCTCGCGCTGCTGCAGGCGCAGATCAACCCGCATTTTCTCTATAACACACTGGATACCATCATCTGGCTCATCGAGTCGGGTGAAATCGACGAGGCAGTCGCGATGGTTGGCAGCCTCTCCAATTTCTTTCGCTTCTCGCTCAGCCGCGGCCAGAACGTCATCACGCTCAAAGAGGAGCAGCAGCATATCCGCAGTTACCTAGAAATACAGCACATGCGCTATCGAGACTTGATGGAATACGAAATCGACATCCCGGAGGAACTCAACGCCTATATCCTGCCAAAGCTGACGTTGCAGCCGCTCGTGGAAAACGCGCTGTATCACGGCATTAAGATCCGCCGCAGAAAAGGCTTAATCCGCGTGAGCGGGCGGACGGAGGGCGAGGAGCTCGTGCTCGAGGTGGCGGACGACGGCAGCGGCATGAGCGCCGAGCAGCTGGAAGAGACGCGCCTGTCTCTCATTGACGGAAGAAAAGAAGGGTTTGGTTTGCGCGCGGTGCATCAGCGCATCCATATTCTTTTTGGCACGGAATACGGGCTCTCGCTCGAGAGCGAGCCGGATGTCGGCACGAAGATCTATGTGAAAATTCCTATGCAGACGAGCGAAAAGGAGATGCGCACATGAAGAAGAAAACGGTGTTGATATGCGTTCTTTCGTTGCTGATCGGTTTGCTTGCAGGGTGTGCGCCGGGCGTGGCGGATGCCGCCGAGCAGCCGGATAAGCCCGCCGGGAGCCCGATCGTGGTCGGGTTTTCGCAGGTCGGAGCGGAGTCGGAATGGCGCGTTGCCAACTCCGAGAGCATGAAGAGCGCGCTGAGCGAAGAGAACGGCTTTGAGCTGATCTTCGATGACGCGAGAAACGAGCAGGAAAATCAGATTCGCGCCATCCGCACGTTCATCCAGCAGGATGTGGACTATATCGTCTTCTCCCCGCGCGTTGAGACGGGCTGGGGCTCCATTTTGCAGGAAGCGCGGGATGCGGATATACCGGTGATCGTGATCGACCGCGATATTGAGGTGCAGGACAGAAGCCTGTATACGGCCTATATCGGTTCGGATTTTCACAAGGAGGGAGAGACGGCTGTCTCCTGGCTGGAAGAACTACTGCAGCGCAAGGACAGGACAGAGGAGACGATCCGCATCGTCCACATTCAGGGTACTATCGGCTCTTCCGCGCAGATCGGGCGCACCGCCGCGCTAGAAGCGGCGCTCGTCCGCAACCCCAATTGGCAGATCATCGCGCAGGAACTCGGCGACTTCACGCGCGCAAAGACGTATGAGGTCATGAAATCAATTTTGGAAACGACCAAAGACATCGATGTTGTGTACTGCGAGAACGACGGCGAAGCGCTGGGCGCAATCGACGCCATGGAGGAAGCGGGGCTATCGTGCAACACGAATGGCGGCGTGATCGTCATCTCCTTTGACGCAACGAAGCTGGGGCTGTCATACTGCTTGGCGGGAAAGATAGCGTTGAATGTGGAATGCAATCCCTTGCAGGGGCCTTATGTTGCGGATATGATTCTGCGCATGGAGCGCGGCGAAACCGTTGAGCGGGTGAAGTATATCGACGAGACGGCCTTTGACTGCTTTACGATCACAAGG
>JAUYTF010000509.1 GCA_030695285.1 Eubacteriales bacterium
ATAGTCTTCTGCCGCACAGATGCCGTGCCCGACAAGATTCATCCCAAATGGATCACCTCTATAACTTGAGTCTTGACTATTAGAACACACTCTAGTTTAGCAATCTAGAAAAGCGTGGCGGTTTGCAGTTTGGCTAAATCAGTGATTCCCTAAGAGAAGAATATCACGTCTTTAATTTGGCAATCGCGCAGTTTGATGGGAAACCTTGTGAAGGGCGAATCATCGAAAAGGCATTTGTGCGATTGCGCGAAACTGCCGGGTTACCCAGGGTAGTATTTCATTCTCTCCGTCACTCCAGCACAACCTACAAATTAAAGCTTAACAACTAAGATCTGAAAGCAACGCAAGGAGACACAGGACATGCCGAAATCGATATGATTACCAAGGTTTACGCGCATATTCTTGATGAGGACAGAAAGGTCAATGCGCAAAAATTCGAGACAGCATTCTATTCCAATCCTGATCTTCGCGATGTGCAAGCACCGGTCTTGCCAGCAGCATCCTTTGATTTGAGCCTGTTGGTTGCGGCGTTGAGGAAATCGCCAGAACTCGCAGGCACGCTAGCGAACCTTATTGGTGTAAGCGCAGGAACCGTAGCCAAGTGATACAGCGTCATTAGCAAGAAGTGGTTTACCGTTAGCAAAGCCGAAAGAAGCGTTCGAATGCTGATTAGTAAAACTAAAGCAATAACCACTTGCCAAGAAGAACTTTGAAACAGAATCAGCGGCAAAGAAAAATGCCGCAAATCCTTAGATTATGCGGCATATTTGGCGTGCCTGGGAGGATTTGAACCTCTGGCCTTTGGAGTCGGAGTCCAACGCTCTATCCAGCTGAGCTACAGGCACACGTGCTAATTGATTCAGTTTTCAAGGCCCGTAGTACGGAGATCATCGTGATAGTCGGAGTCCAACTTTAATATCGCTAGCTCTCATCCTCCCGCGCACAGCATGAAAAAACCGACCACATCGCCGTCCTTTAACTCAGCAGAGAACTCAACTCGCTCGCTGTTGACGCTGGCGAGCAGTAGCTTCGCCTGTGCGACGCTGCATCGAACCTTCTTCAGCGCGTCGTAGAGCGTCGCGTGATCGGGCAGTTCCATCCAGCCGCGCTCATCCATTTGAGAATGATCACACCATGGCGGCGGCATGATCTTGATGCGAATCATATGTACTCCATTGCAATCGCGTCCATGGGACACGATTTTTTGCAGAGCCCGCAGCCTGTGCACGGACGGTCAGTCAGCGTCGGAAAGCTCGTATTGATGTCATCTTTGCCAACCACCGAAAGGGCGAGTGCGCTCACAGGGCAAACGGTGACGCACATGCCGCAGGCGATGCATCGCTCATAAGTAAATGCAGGTTCTTGATTTGCCATAGGTTATCCCTCGCTCCGTTCCAGTAGTTCGTCGATCTCAAGCGCTCGAATCGTATCCTGTGTTGGTACACCGTTGTCTCGGCTCCAACCGAAACCCTGCCAGTGCAGGCGCACCATTTCGTCGTTTTGCAGCTTCACGCCCTTGAGCGGGCCATTGGTAAGTGGCGGATTGCCCGCCATCCGCTCCGGCAATTTCCAGGACGCCGGATCGATGCCTTGCTTGACATTAAACATCTGCCGCAGCGTTTGAATGCGTTTCCCGATTTCCATGTACTCATCTCCGCTTTTCTCCCAGCCGGCGGCCGCATTCAGGTACTTGCAGGGGTTCCATGCGTGCGTGCCAAACATCATGCCATAATAGCATCCGCCAGCGCCGTCCACGAGCATCGAGTAACAGGCGTTGGCAACACTTCGCATCGCACGATTCATGGATGGGATGATATCTTCCTCTTTCTTGAGCGTCGTAATCGGTGGCGCCCATGAGCAAATGTCTGCCAGGGCATAGGTGCCGTAGCTCATCGTCATACCTATGGTATGCTTTCCCGGCGCGGGCTCAGCTACGAAATGAACCGCAAGCTGCGGGTCATTCCGGCTGTCATGCATACCGGGTTCCTGCCCGCCGATGTGCATAGCATATTGTTTGCCTCCAAAGTGTTCGCTTGCGCGCTGAACGCCGTCCGCCAAAGCGTCTCCAATACCCTCGCGCACGATCATTTTGCGCACCAGCGTTACGA
The DNA here is from genome assembly GCA_030695285.1 of Eubacteriales bacterium. GTDB lineage: Bacteria > Bacillota > Clostridia > Christensenellales > CAG-138 > UBA7703. The sequence goes on from JAUYTF010000509.1 coordinate 2,109, forward strand.
TGTCGGCCGCGTTCCCCCAGTGCAGCTCCAAGCCGTCGGTTTGTTCTTTCGTGAGGATCCCTTGCTCATAGCATTCGATCGCCCATGCGATCGTGTTTCCGGCGGAGATGCTGTCCATGCCTGCGCGATTGAGCATTTCGTTGATGATCAATATACTATCCAAATTATTGTTGAGCAGCAGCGGCCCAAACGCCTGCAGTGTTTCATACTCCGGCTTATGCGTGTGTGCATGCGCCCCGAGGCCGGAGATGTCGAGCACTCCTCCGCATCCAAGCCCGCAGGCATAGCAGTGGTATTTTTTCATCTCGCGTTTGATGACGCGATCCGGGTTAAATGCGCGCACCGCGCCGGGCGCGTCTTTCGGGCCACCGCTCCAGTTTTTGATAGGCCCGTCGCCTGAATTAATCGCCATGGTGGTGTTCATGGGCGTACCCCATCTTTTCATGATCGGTACGGACATCATCCCATCCATAGCCGCCACGACAGGGAGTTTTCCGAGTATGGTTCCGCCGAAGCCCAGCATGCCGCCGCGTATAACGCGAGGCAGGGATCCTTTTTTTAGTTTTCTGCCGAGTTCTTTACTGATTGCGTGAACCGCTTCCCGATCGGCGCAGGGCATCGGCTTGCTGCCCGCAAGCACCACCGCTTTGAGACGTTTGGATCCCATCACTGCGCCAAGGCCGCTGCGTGCGGCGATTCTTCCTCCGTCGTTACACACGCCGGAGATGAGAGAGCACTTCTCACCCGCTTCACCGATCACGGCGACTGCGGGTTTTTTCTTATCCCAGTTGTCCGCAATGAGTCGGTTTTCCGCTTCCGTTGCATCCAGGCCCCAATACGGAGCGGCATCCCGAATCTCAGATTTGGTGTTGTCGACATAAAGATATACCGGCTGCTCGGAGATGCCGCGAACAAAGATCGCGTCGTATCCGCATTGCTTAATCGCGGGCGAAAACACGCCGCCGCAATTCGCGTCTCCCCAGCCACCAGTGAGCGGCGATTTGGCAACCACCATCCAGCGCCCGCACATGAGCGC
>JAUYTF010000510.1 GCA_030695285.1 Eubacteriales bacterium
AGGAGGGACTGATCTCCAGCACCGCAGCGTTTAAGGTGTATGTAGACTTCGTCGGCAAGGCGAGCAGCCTCAAGGCAGGCACCTATGTCATGAGCAAAAACATGAGCATCAAGCAGATCGTAGAGCTGCTATGCGAGGGAAATCCCGCAAAGGCAACGGTCAAGTTTACGATTCCGGAAGGGTACACGATTCAAAGTATCGCTCGTGTGCTGGTGGAAAAAGGGCTGATCGCGAGCGAGGATCAGCTATATGTTGCAGTGCGGACAGGGGAATCCTTTGCTAACTTTGCATTTATTGCCGACGCCGGGGCAACGGTAAACTCCGCGTCGCGTACCTACCTGATGGAAGGATATCTATTTCCGGACACGTATGAAGTTTACCTAGACGCGAGCGTTGAAACCATACTCATCAAGATGCTCAACCGCTTCAACGAAGTTTTTTCGGATGAGTATCTTACCCGCGCACAGCAACTCGGCATGACGCTTGATCAGGTGGTCACGCTAGCCTCGCTCATCGAACGCGAGGCTGCCGCTGCAGGAGACTTCTCGAAAGTATCAGCGGTGTTCCATAACCGCTTGAATCAGGATATGGCGTTGCAAAGCTGCGCAAGCCTTTCCTATGCGCTGGGAGTGACGAAGTATGTATTCACGGGGCCCGAGCTTGAGACCGATACGCTCTTTAACACCTATAAATTCAAAGGCTTACCGGTAGGCCCGGTCAGCAACCCGGGCCGCGCGGCTATCGAGGCGGCGCTGTATCCAAACGAGCAGTTTCTCACGGAAGGATATCTCTTTTTTTGCAACCAGAACCCTGCTCAAACCAGCGAGCTGGTGTTTGCCAGAACGTATGAGGAGCATGAGCAGAACGTAGAGAAATATCAGCAGTATTGGAGCTGAAACGCAAATACATACTCCGGCGGGGCATCTCCGCCGGAGTTTTTTGCGAAGCAAAACGAAACATGAGGCGGGGAAGTTTTTTCCAGATCTTTTTCCAGATCATTCTTGTTGCCCGATAATGACATCTGTGGTAAAATAACTACGTATGAAACATAGAATTGAAGCTTTGCGCAAAAGCATTGCCGCCTCCTCGCTTGATGCGGCGCTGATCACAAGCGGTGTCAATATTCGTTACTATTCGGGCTTCACCAGCGCGGACGGCATCTTTCTTGTCACCCACAAAAACACCTATCTGATCACCGACTTTCGCTATACAATTCAGGCAAAGGCGCAGACAAATGGCTTTTGCGAGATCGTGGAGGCTGGTTTTGCAGAGCAGCAGGATCGCATCCGCGGATTTCTCGCGGCTGATGAGTGCAGGCGCGCGGCGTTTGAAGACGGCGTCATGACGGTTGCCGATTTTCGCGCGTATGAGGCGATGCCCGTCGAGTGGGTTGCGTTCAGCGCGGCGATCTCTCTGCCGCGGTTGCACAAGAGCGCGATGGAGATCGAGAGCCTACAGGCAGCGCAGCGCATCGCGGACAAGTCCTTTCTTGAGTGGCTGGGGCGCATATGTGCCGGCATGAGTGAGCTGGAAGCCACGGCGGAGCTCAACTACGTCTGCGCAAAAAACGGGAGCGAGGGCGCATCCTTTGATCCCATCATCGCGGGTGGGCCAAACGGCGCTATGCCGCATGCAGTTCCCGGCGAGCGTAAGCTGCAAAAGGGCGATCTGGTCGTTGTGGATTTTGGTTGTGTGGTGAACGGCTATCATTCCGATATGACGCGCACATTTGCCATCGGAACCATCGACGAGCAGAGCAAAGAGATCTACGAAATCGTGAAAACCGCGCAGCAACTTGCGCTGGATGCGCTCGTCGGCGGCATCACCGGCAAGGCACTGGACGCGGTTGCGCGTGACTACATCGCGGCAAAAGGCTACGGCGTGCAGTTTGGCCATGGCTTAGGCCACGGATTCGGGCTGCAGATTCACGAACCGCCGCGCGCTGCATTGAGCAGCGAAGATACGCTCACGAGCGGCATGACCATCACGGTGGAGCCGGGGATCTATGTCGAAGGCAAATGCGGCGTGCGCATTGAGGACTGCTGCGTGGTGACCGAAAGCGGACATATCAATCTTGTCAGCGTGACAAATGAGCTCATTACGATCTGATCCGCTGATCGATTTCGGCACGAGACCAATATTGCGCCGTAAGAACTTGAGCGCAAACTCACTCGAAGTTTTCAGCAAGCGGTTGCTGATGATGAAGAATACACGCAACAGTATCAGAATAACGGAGGAAACAACCATATGATCAGTGCAGGCGAATTTCGAAAAGGCATAACCGTGGAAATTGACGGGTCTGTCTGGCAAATCACCGATTTCCAGCATGTCAAACCCGGCAAGGGCGCGGCTTTTGTGCGTACTCGCCTCAAGAACGTCATGTCCGGCGCAGTGCTGGAGCGCACATTTAACCCGACGGATAAATACCCGCAGGCGCACATCGAAACCAAAGAGATGCAGTATCTCTACGAGGACGGCGGGTTGTACTACTTTATGGACGTCGAGAGCTACGAGCAGCTGCCGCTCAACCATGCGCAGGTCGAGGATTCGATCATCTTCATGGTGGAAAACCAGAAAGTGAAGGTTCGCTTCTTCAAAGGGGCGCCGTTCTCCGTAGAAGCGCCGAATTTCGTCGAGCTGACCATCACGCATTCCGAACCCGGGTTGCGCGGCGACACCGCGACGGGCACCACCAAGCCCGCGACGCTGGAGACTGGCTATACGCTCAACGTTCCGCTCTTTGTCAACGAAGGCGACCGTATTCGCGTAGACACCCGCACGGGCGAGTATATGGAGCGCGTTTGACGCTTCTTGCGCAAGCACACAAGCAGTTCGGCAACGAACGGAAAGACGAGGAAATTATATGAGTTTCATCTCTGAAAAAGTTGCTTATCTCGACGGGCTGGCCGATGGCCTCAAGCTCAAGGACGAAGGCACGGATAAGGTTTTGCGCGGCATCATTGACACGCTTGGCGCAATCGCGGAGGCGCTGGAGGAGCAGGACGAGAGCATTGACGATCTTTCGGACTGCATCGACGGCATCTATGACGAGCTGGATGACATCGAGAGCGCTATTGACGAAGACTATGACGGCGAACTGGATGAAGACGATTTCATCGAGGTCGATTGCCCGCACTGCGGTGAGACCGTGTATTTCGACGAGGATATGCTCGACAGCGACGACGGGCTGATTTGCCCCAACTGCAACGTGACCATCGAGCTTGAGATTCCCGAAGGCGACGAGACCGAAGCATAAATCTACGCGCGATTTGAAGCAATTTACCCTGCCTGCGACGAGCAGGCGGGGTTTTTGACGCTGTTTGCCGGATAACAAGGAGATTCCCTGCGCGCGGCGAATACTAATAGCTGGAAACGGAGGATGAAACCCATGACGCAGGAAAGCCCCAGGCAGTACTGCGAGCGCCTAGAGGAGCAAACACTCTCGCCCTATGCCACGCTCGCAAAGAACACGCGCGGACGGGAAACGCCCGTTGAGCCATGCCAGATTCGCACGGACTTCATCCGCGACCGCGACCGCATTTTGCACAGCAAGTCGTTTCGGCGGCTCAAGCATAAAACGCAGGTGTTTCTTTCGCCGCAAGGGGATCATTACCGCACGCGGCTGACGCACACGCTTGAGGTTTCCCAGATCGCGCGGACGATTTCCCGCGCGCTCCGGCTCAACGAGGACCTCACCGAAGCGATTTCGATGGGGCACGATCTTGGACATACGCCCTTTGGACACTCCGGCGAGGATGTGCTCAACGAACTGCTGCCCGGCGGGTTTGAGCACAACGAGCAGAGCTTGCGCGTGGTGGAGAAGCTGGAGAACGACGGCGAGGGGCTCAACCTCACCTTCGAGGTGCGCGACGGCATCCTCAACCATAAAAAGAACGGGAATCCAGCGACGCTAGAGGGAGCTGTCGTGTCTCTGGCGGATCGAATCGCCTATATCAATCACGATATCGACGACGCAATTCGCGCGGGCGTACTCACGGAACGCGACCTGCCGGAGGCTTGCGTCCGCGTGCTGGGAGACTCCCACGGCAAGCGCATCAACTCCCTGATTCTCGACGCAGTGCAGCAAAGCGCGGGCAAACCGTTTGTCAATATGAGTGGGCGCATGTATGAGCAGTTCGATGCGCTTCGCGATTTTATGTTTGACAACGTCTACAAAAACCCGAAGGCCAAGAGCGAAGAAGAGAAAGCCAAGCGCGTCATTCAGGAGCTGTTTTACTATTATCACGCGCACATAGACCTGCTGACGGGCGAGTATGCCAAGTATCTGGAAACGGACGGCAAGCAACGCGCTGTGGCAGACTATATCGCGGGGATGACGGATAACTATGCGATTGCGGAGTATGTGCGAATTTTCGTGCCAAAATCGTGGATGGATCTGACCACCTGAGCAGAGTTGCATCGTTGAACACGACAGGAAAATCTTGCTGGCTGTTGCAGGAAACTGCGATTCTTGGTCGAATATAAAATCCGTCGAAAGAGCAGCGCGATGGAAAATATGAGCGCCTGATTCGCAGCGGCAGCTTTGCTTGAAGATGCGAGCGGAGGGGATCCTCTTTTGATTGTTTACGGAAAGGACGACATATGGCATATCCGGATCATTGGATGAGCGAGCTGCTCAGCAAGAGCGATATCGTCACCGTCGTCTCTTCCTATACCGAGCTCAAACCAAAAGGGCGCAGGCTTTGGGGGCTTTGTCCGGTACATGGAGAAAAGACTGCGTCTTTCTCCGTCTCGCCCGATAAGCAGCTCTACTATTGCTTTGGCTGCCACATCGGCGGCTCAGTGATCCAGTTTATCATGGACGTGGAGCACATGTCGTTTCACGAGGCGGTAGAGCATCTAGCTTCTCGCGCAGGCCTGGCGATGCCGAAAGAAGTCAATGACGCTGTCATGATGCAGGAGCGCGCCAAGCGCGAGCGCCTTGCCGAGGCTTGCCAACGCGCAGCGCGGTTTTACATGGAAACACTGCTGGGCGAAGGGGGAGCCGCCGGACGCGCGTATCTGAGCAAACGCGGCATCGGCAGCGAAGCGGTCAAGCGCTTTGGCATCGGCTATGCGCCAAGCGATTGGGAGACACTGAAAAATCATCTTGTTGAGCAGGGCTTTTCACAGGAGGAACTCGTCGAGGCGGGCCTGCTTGTGAGAAACGCAGATACGGGGCGCACCTATGACGCTTACCGCGGGCGGATCGTGTTTCCCATCATCGCGGCAACCGGCCGCGTGGTCGGCTTCGGCGCGCGCGTGCTCAACAACGAGGACAAACCCAAGTATATCAATACGGGCGACACGTTGCTCTACAACAAGCGAAACAACCTCTATGGCCTGAACCTGCAAAAAAGCGGAAAGCTATCAGACCTCATCATGGTGGAAGGCTATACGGATGTCATAGGCCTATTTGAAGCCAGCGTTACTAACGCCGTAGCAAGCCTTGGGACCGCCCTGACGCAGCAGCAGGCAAGATTGCTCAAGCGCTATGTCGGCAACGTATACATCGCCTACGACGGCGACACGGCGGGACAGAACGCAACCATCCGCGGCCTGGACATCCTTTCGCATGAGGGGCTCAACGTTCGCGTCGTCGTGTTTCCAAACGGGCAGGACCCGGATGAGTTTGTCCGCGAAAACGGCAAAGAGGGCTTTGACCTGCTCAAGGAGGAGGCACTCTCACTCAACGCCTTTAAGCTTGTGGCGTTGGGGCGAAACTTTGACTTTGAGAAAGAGAACGAGCGCGAGCAATACGCCATGGAAGCCTGCCGGTTTATCGGCACACTCACGCCCGTGGAGCGGGAGCGGCACTATCAGCAGCTCTCCAAGCAGACGGGCTACTCGATAGAAACGCTGCGCGCCCAGGGCGCAAGCGCAAAGCCGTCGGATCGGCAGCAGCCCGTTACGTTCAAAGAAAGGATCGGCGCATGGCGGCGAAGGAAAACCGAGCCGGACAGCGAACGAATCCGCGCCGAGAATGCGCTGCTCTTTCACATGCTGCAATCTCCTCTGGCGGTAAAGGTCGCGCAGGAGCAGGGGATCGAGCGGCAGTTTGCCAGCGAAAGCATGCTCGCGTTTGCGCAAGGGCTTGCAGATGCGTATCGTCGCGGCACAGAGCCGAATCTGCCGCTGCTGCTCTCCGGCATGGCGAAGGAGGACGCGGAGCGTGTGAGCGC
>JAUYTF010000512.1 GCA_030695285.1 Eubacteriales bacterium
GGCGTCAATTACCTCGGCGCGTTTCTGCTCACTATGCTGCTGCTGCCTTTACTCGAGAAGAGCGAGCAAGGGCGCGTGATCATGATGACCAGCATAGCGCATGGCTGGGGCGATGTGCGCTTTGACGATCTCAACTACACGCGCGGCTATAACCGCTTTGCCGCTTATGGGCACAGCAAGCTGTGTAATCTCCTCATCACCCGCGCGCTTGCCGAAAAGCTCCGCACGTGCGGCAGCCGCGTGACCATCAACGCCGTGCATCCCGGCATCGTCGCAACCGATATCGTGGTCAACCGCACAAACGACCGTTTTCGCTGGGTAGCAATGCTGATGAAGATTCTGTTTATGACCAGCGACGAGGGCGCAAAAACGAGCGTCCACCTCGCTTGCGACCCCGCGCTAGATCATGTCAGCGGGGAATATTTCTATCGCTGCAAGATCGAGCCTTCAAGCGTGGAGAGTAAAAACCTTGCAAGCGCAAACCGGCTCTATGACCTGAGCCTGAAACTGTGCGGCCTAGATGATCCGCTGAAATCCTGATCGAACAAAAAAACAGAGGCGAATGCAGACAACCTGCTTCGCCTCTTTTTTTGCTTTCTATCGAAACTTCTCGTCAACGATTATACGTTTCTTCGACAACATACCAGCCCTCTTCAATGTGAGTGTATTCTACGTTTTCTGCATAACAGTGATCTTTGTGATACTCGATTTCTGCTTCGCTCGGAAACCAATAGAGCGATGTGTACTGATACCCTGTTTCAAGATCAATCTTTGGAAAGTCGATATAAAACTTCAAAGGTCTGCCTTTGCGCTCCATCATGATCATATACGGATGAAGGTTCTCAAAGACGGAGACGATATTCGTCCACTCTTCTTCCGAAAAATACTTCTTATCGCCTAGGTACGAGATGTCATAATCGCCTTCGCCGTATTCGTCAAGTGCTCGCAGAAAGCTCTTGCTCGAAAGCACACTGTCTTTGACAGAATTCAACACGGTTTTGTTTTGCCAGTAGAGATCTATCAGCTCTCCTTTTGTTTGATATTTGACAGAATCAATCGGAATAATCTCGTTTGAGTTTGGAGCAAACCACAGAATAAGAATCCACGCCACAAATGCGACAATGCCCAATATCACCAATCCAGTAAGTGTTTTTTTCCAAGTTTTCATGAAACACCTCAGTTAATCAGATATACTGCGTGGAATAAATTCTGCCTTCACAAATCGCGCAAGCAGGATTGCGGAGAGGATGCTGAGAAAATAGTGGGAAAACGTTGATAGATTCATGCCATAGTTCAAGTTTGACATAAACCCATATGAAACCATGATTGACTTCTGACAGTTCTCAAACAACACACAGCAGATGCTGAGCAAACAAACGATCCGAGTTGTTCGTCCCAATTTTTCGGATCGGGTCACCTGCAAGGTTTCTTTTCCGGCCGCACGCTGTCGGCTGTTTTTTACATTTTTTCGAATATCCAAAATGCTATATAGAATGATACCAACCGAAAACAGCGCCGCTAGAAGGCTTCGAAATCCGGGAAATAGTACATGACCCGGCATGAAGTAAGCGCCGCCGCAAAGCAATATGGCAGGGGAGATGAACGTTGAGGCAAAATATGTCCGACGCCGGACGAAGTTTTCACCTATCCAATAATCTGCGGCAATGGTCAGGCATACAATGTATGCGGGATAGCTAAAGTACGGTACCAACCAGCTTCCATTAAAAAGTCCCGATGTATGAATTACAATTGTGTGCATCATAAGGAACACATATAGAAACGTTTCGATAGCATTGCCGATCCAATGAAAGAAATTCTTCCATACGAATTTTTCACCTAGCGT
>JAUYTF010000351.1 GCA_030695285.1 Eubacteriales bacterium
TTAAAAAAAAGTTTCAGTTTGACAAGCTCGCGCTTGTGGACGAAGTACTTGCGCTCGATACCGAGTTTCGCGAGGCACACACCCGCGCGGACTACCTGCGCTCCCAGCGCAACTCGATCAGCAAATCCATCGGCTCCATGATGGCAAAAGGGCAGCGGGACGAGGCAGAAGCCGCCAAGCAGCAGGTCAATGATATGGCGGACGAGATGGCGCGGCTGGATGTCCGCGAGACCGAGCTGACGGCGGAAATCCGCAAGCGCATGCTCGTGATCCCGAACATCATCGATGCAAGCGTGCCCATCGGCAAGGACGACTCCGAAAACGTTGAAATCGAGCGTTTCGGCGAGGCGGTCGTGCCGGAGTTTGAGATTCCCTACCATGTGGACATCATGGAATCGTTCAAGGGCATCGACCTCGACGCCGCGCGCAAGACCAGCGGCAATGGGTTTTACTATCTCTGCGGAGATATCGCGCTGCTGCAATCCGCCATCCTCGCCTACGCGCGGGATTTCATGGTGGATCGTGGCTTTACCTACTATATTCCCCCGTTCATGATCCGCAGCGGTGTGGTCACCGGGGTCATGAGTTTTGCCGAGATGGAAGGCATGATGTACAAGATCGAGGGAGAGGATCTCTACCTGATCGGCACCAGCGAGCACTCCATGATCGGCAAATTCATCGACACGTTCCTCGAAGAAGGCGAACTGCCGCAGACGCTGACGAGCTATTCGCCGTGCTTTCGCAAGGAAGTCGGCGCGCACGGCATCGAGGAGCGCGGCGTCTACCGCATCCATCAGTTTGAAAAGCAGGAGATGATCGTCGTTTGCAAACCCGAGGAGAGCATGGCGTGGTTTGAAACTTTGCTGAAGAACACCATCGAGTTTTTCCGCACGCTGGATATCCCCGTGCGCTCGCTGGAGTGCTGCTCGGGTGATCTAGCCGACCTCAAGGTCAAGAGCATGGATGTGGAGGCCTGGTCTCCGCGCCAGAAGAAGTATTTTGAGGTGGGCAGCTGTAGTAACCTTGGCGACGCGCAGGCGCGCCGCCTCGGCATCCGCGTGAAAAACAAGGAGACAGGCAACTATTTTCCGCATACGCTCAACAACACGGTGGTCGCTCCCCCGCGCATGCTGATCGCATTCCTCGAAAACAACCTCCGCGCGGACGGCAGCGTGGCGATTCCCGCAGCATTGAGGCCGTATTTTAGGAATAAGACGGAGATAAAATAGTAATCTTTTCTTCTTCTTTCTTAAAAGAAAGATGCAAAGAAGTATTTATAAACCAAGCTTAAAAAGGAACTGCTCACGCGGTTCCTTTTGTGCTTCTCTCGTGCTATTCCAACTCTAATCTTAATATAGAGCTGCAATGGCTCCTGCTCTCCGCTTTATCTCCGCGCGGACACGCAACGGCTCTAAGCACTCGCATTTGTCACCGTAACTGAGCAAAATCCCATAGTAATAGTCGTTCTCGATGAGCGGATAACGGACGATATAGTGTTCCTCGCCGTCCGGCGAAATGGCTTCGTCATTGCAGTAGTCCAGTACGCGTTCCAGAATGGATTTGTGGATACGGATTTTGATTTCCGTTTGCAACGTTGTCAAAATATCAGAAAAATTTAACTGCGGTTTTGGATGATCTCGTGGCGTAAAAAATTCCTCTCGCATTTGTAGGTTTGATGTGCGGGATAGTTTGAAAAGCCGAAAATCATTTCTTTTGTGGCAATACCCTTGCCAATACCACTGGCTGCCCTTTAAGACGAGCTGATACGGCTCGGCGACGCGCGCGATTCTGTTTCCAGCGCGGTCTAAATAGGCAAACGAGAGCAGTTTATGCTCCTGCAACGCCCGCTTGATCAACTCCAAATACGGCTGCACGTTCCGGTTGCCCGTCCACGGACTTAAATCTATATATATTTGATTTGCTTTTAACTCAATGTCTTTCGCTCTGTCGGCGGGGATAAAACTCTTGACTTTCGCAAAGGCGTTGACCAGCTCGTCGCCACGAATCATGTTGGAAAGGCTCGAAAGTCCCATCAGGATCACGGAAAGGTCGGCCGTCGAGAAGACCTTTTTGTCGATCTTGTATTGCTCCATGATCTCAAACCCGCCACCCACTCCCGATATTGAGCAAACAGGAATACCCGCCATGTTGATCACATCGATGTCGCGGTAGATCGTGCGCGGCGAAACTTCAAACTTCTCCGCGAGCTCCTGCGCACCGATCCGCTCTTTTTCCAATAGAAGCAGGATGATGCTAACCAACCTGTCGACTTTCATCGGATAGCCTCCTTCCAAATATTCTTCATTTTATCATAGATTGTTGCCATAGGGGTGTCAACAATTGCGCGTATACTGAAGATAAAAAACAACTTAGTGTTGGAGGAGATACTATGCAGAAAAAAGCGTTGGTCATCATTGACATTCAAAATGACATCACAAAAAATTATAAAGAAGTGATTGGCAATATCAATCAGGCGATCGGCTGGGCGGTTGCGCAGGATATCCACGTCGTCTACATCCGGCATGAAAATCTGTCCGCCGGAACGAGGACGTTTAAACCCGGCACGCATGGGGCTGAATTGGTATCCGACATGAACATCGTGTCGGAAAATATCTTTACCAAGAGCAAGGGCAACGCGCTGACCAGCGAAGCATTTGCCGCGTTTGTTCGCAAAAATGAAATCGTCGAGTTCTACATCACTGGCGCGGACGCGGTCGCCTGCGTGAAATCGACGTGTTTCAACATGCGCGCAGCAAACTATCAAGTCCATGTCCTGTCAGACTGCATCACCAGCTATGATAAAAGGAAAATTGACGAAATGCTACGCTATTACTCGAACAAAGGCTACGATATTATTTCTCTAGACAAATTGTAAAGACTCTGTCGCACAAAAATAGAAACCGTTCGCGCAGTCATATTTTCATCTTCTTGTTATTAAGAAAGAGGTAAAGAACGCCGCGCGACATGTTTTTTAAGCGTAAAAAAGTCGCATGTCCGCCCACGTTTCTTATAATTGCTTGGGAACACTCTCTCTTGAGCCCATCCCCCTAAAAATCCTTGCAATAGGCGGGTTCTTGTGATATACTCGCTTCCGCTAACGTCCTTCTTGCTCGGCGCAGTGACGCTGGGCCAAAAGACCATAAGGAGGTGAAATGAATGAATCAATACGAAGCTCTTTACATCATCGTGCCAACTCTGGAAGAGGAAGCGATGAAAGCATCCGTCGAAAAGTTCAAAGGGATTGTCGAAGCCAACGGCGGTGAAGTAACGGCCGTCGATGAATGGGGTAAAAAGCGTCTTGCTTACTCCATCAATTACAAGACCGAGGGCTATTACGTCTTGATGTCGTTTACGTGTGCGCCTGAAGTTCCCAAAGAACTCGAGCGTAACTTTAAGAACGACGAAGCGATTCTCCGCTATCTCGTCACTCGCAAAGGCGAGTAACGAACAATCGCAATGCCGAAAGGATGGATGAAGCATGAATAAAATCACACTCATCGGAAACCTGACGCATGACCCGGAAGTGCGTTCCACGCCCAACGGTGTCACTGTCTGCACCTTCTCCATCGCGGTTAACCGCCGCTTTGCCAGCGGCGCGGGTGGAGAGCGACAGACGGATTTCTTCCGCATCAACGCCTGGCGTCAGCTTGGCGAAACGTGCGCCCGTTACCTCAGCAAGGGCCGCAAGGTCGCCGTCCTCGGCGAACTGCAGGCGCGCACCTACGAGGCAAAGGACGGCACAACCCGCATGTCGCTGGACGTGCAGGCGGACGAAGTTGAGTTTCTCTCGCCCAAGCAGCAGGAGGACGGCGCAGCACCCGCTGCCCGTACGGACAACGCGCAGGACATGGCCGGGTTTACCGACATCCAGTCTGACGACATCCCCTTTTAACGTGTGCGGGTCATGCCCGCAAAACAAAATTTTCGAATTAGGAGGCTTGCAACATGGAAGACCGTAAAATGCGTCCACGTATGAAGCGCGGCCGCCGCAAGGTTTGCAAGTTCTGCGCTGATAAAAACGCGAAGATTGACTACAAGGATATCCGTACCCTTGAGAAATTCGCGGCCGAGAGCGGCAAGATCATGCCCCGCCGTATGTCGGGCTTGTGCGCCAAACATCAGCGTGATCTTGCTATCGCCATCAAGCGCGCGCGCATCGTCGCCCTCATGCCCTACGCGGCAGAGTAAGCGATTAAAGCAAACAAAGCACACCAAATCCTAAAGGACTTAGCAGATTTGAACCGGTCGCAAGATCGGTTCTTTTTTGTTTCTTTTTTTATAAAAAAGAATCTAAGGTTGAGGACTTAGGAGAATCAGAGTCGGTCGCAAGATCGGTTCTTTTTTTGTTTCTT
>JAUYTF010000514.1 GCA_030695285.1 Eubacteriales bacterium
GAGCACGCAACCTGCCCATGCACGCTCCGGAAAAATGGGCCGCGTTCAAGCGTTATAACATCCGCGATGTGGAAACGGAGATGTCCATACAGGCTAAGCTCACCAAGTTCTCGGTGCCGGATAGCATCTGGGACGAATACCACCACGATCAGGAAATAAACGATCGCGGTGTTGCGATGGACATGACTCTGGTCAGACAGGCTATTCAAATGGACAACCGCTCCCGTTTGGAACTAATCGCTGCCATGAAAGAGATAACGGAACTGGATAACCCGAATTCAGTGCAGCAGATGAAGCTATGGCTTGCGGACAATGGGCTGGAAACGGATACGCTTGGCAAAAAAGCGGTCGCGGATCTTCTGAAAACAGCGCCGGAACCACTCGGCGACGCGCTTGCGCTTCGGCAACAGCTGGCCAGGTCCTCCGTCAAAAAATACCAAGCAATGGATACCGCGGTATGCGCCGATGGTCGCGCGCGCGGAATGTTCCAATTCTTCGGAGCGAATCGGACCGGGCGCTGGGCAGGCAGACTCATTCAAATGCAAAATCTGCCTCAACATTCTCTGGAAGATCTAAAGCAAGCCCGCGGCCTCGTTCGCAATGGCGATTTTGACGCGGTAAAGATGCTTTACGAGGACGTGCCGGATACGCTCTCGCAGCTGATTCGCACTGCTTTTGTTCCAAGGGCGGGTGCCAAGTTGATTGTCGCTGACTTCTCGGCGATCGAAGCCCGTGTCATTGCTTGGCTCGCCGGTGAGCAGTGGCGGCAGGAGGTCTTTGCCAAAGGCGATGACATCTACTGCGCTTCCGCATCACAGATGTTCAGAGTTCCGGTTGAGAAGCACGGTGTCAACGGGCATCTGCGGCAGAAAGGGAAGATAGCCGAGCTTGGGCTTGGTTTCGGCGGATCGGTCGGCGCGCTGAAAGCGATGGGCGCGTTGGACATGGGTCTTATGGAAGAGGAGCTCGCGCCACTGGTTGACGCGTGGCGAAAGACCAATCCCAAGATCGTAAAACTCTGGTGGGATGTAGATCGCGCCGCAATGGAGGCCGTTCGCAATAAGCGCACCAACACGACGCACGGCATCGTATTTTCCTGTCAGAGCGGGATGCTGTTCATCACGCTTCCCTCCGGCCGGAAGCTTGCTTACGTCAAACCGCGCATCGGTGAAAACAAGTTCGGCGGTCAGTGCATCACCTACGAAGGCGTCGGCGGCACGAAGAAATGGGAGCGGTTGGACAGCTACGGCCCGAAATTCGTAGAGAACATTGTGCAGGCAACCGCACGTGACATTTTGTGCAACGCCATGCAAGCGCTGCGGAAATGCGCCATCGTCATGCACATCCACGATGAGGTCGTCATAGAGGCCGAACCGGATATGCCGCTGCAGGCTGTCTGCGACCTGATGGGCAGAACGCCAACCTGGGCAAAGGGCCTACTGCTGCGCGCCGATGGCTACGAGACGGATTTCTATAAAAAAGATTGATGGTTTTCGTCAAAACAAGGATGCAACCTCCAGTGAATAGTAGAGGTGGGCGTTGCAGCCTGTCCAGAAAGGGGGCTCTTAAATTGAGCATAG
>JAUYTF010000001.1 GCA_030695285.1 Eubacteriales bacterium
AGAGTGGGTGCCGGTCGAGATGACCAAGAGCGCGATGAGCCCCAATGAATCGGCCCCCGCCGAATCCGGCGAGCCCGGCGAGGAAACCACGCCTTCGTTCAGCGAATCCACACCCGAGCCTACGCCGGAGCCAACCCCGACGCCCACGCTGGAACCCACGCCGGAGCCGGACTCCGGCACGCCTGATCCAAACGAGGACCCGGAGGAAACAAACAGCGCGGCAGCGGCGCAAGCCACACCCACGCCCGCGCCGACGAGCGACGGCACACAGGGCACGGACGCCGCGCCGGAGGGCGAAGACGAAACCGCAGCAGCGGGCGAAAGCCAGCCGCGCCCGCCGCTCTGGCCGGTCTTTGCGCTGCTCGTTGCAGCCGGTCTTCCGCTCTTCGCGTTTGGTTATCGAAAGCTTAAGCACGACCGACTGTTGCACGCCTTCCTGCAGAAGGACGCCAACGCGGCGGTGCTCTTAGCCGTGCAATATGTGCTCAGCATCCTCCACTTTGCAGGCGCGCCAGAGATGCAGCCGCTCGAATCCCCCGAGCAGTACGCCTACAACATCGCAAAAAAAATCCCCGCAGCAGACCGCGCGCGGCTTGAGAGCGTGTTGCTCACGGCGCAGCGGGCGCGCTTCTCGGGCAGAGTGTGCACGAAGCGGGATCGCGACGCGGTGATTGCCTATGTAAACTCGCTCATCATCGTACTGCCCACGGACATGAAGCGGCTTCGGCGTCTGCTGTTCAACTGGCGCTTCCCGGCGGTGTAGCACACAAGTTATATGACTTGCACACGCTATTGTCACGCTTTTACACACAACACAAAAGCCCTCCTGTAAAAAGGAGGACTTTCTTTAAGGCAATGTTTTTGGTTATGCTTCGGACGTTTCCTGCTGATCGCCCGCGCCGCCTTTGACGAAGATTTCCTCATAGCCCGCGGCGCTGATGAGGCCAAGCAGCAGAGGCACGACCAGCGCAAAGAATATGCTCACGAGCACGGCGATGATCATGAACGCGACGCCGACATACGGAATCATCGAAAGCCCGCCGAGCACGAGCATCACACCCGCGCAGCAAAGGCCGACGATGAAGTCCGCCATAAACAGCCTGCCCTTGAAGCCTTCGGTCTTCTTCATGGAGAGGCGAAGCGCTTCCGTTGCGGAGATATCCGGATCCTGAATGATGATATACGGCACAAAGCGATAGGAGTACATCTTGATGACGGCAAACACGGGTCCGACGACGGGGATCAGCCCCCAGATGAAGATCCACAGCGCCATCCAGCCCATACCGCCCGCCACCTTGAAGAAGCGTTTGAACCCGGCAAACAGCGCATCGGAATTGACCTCCTGCCCGCGATATCCCGTGAGGAACACCGCCGCCATGCCTGCGTTGAGCACGAGCGCAATGGGGATGGAGATGATCGGCAGCATGCCGAAAGCCGCAGCCAGCGCAACGAGCAGCTGACACAGCAGCGACACGCCCCAAAGGCGGAACGGTTTTTGCTTGAGTACCTGCAGCGCTTTTTCGATTAAATCGCGGGCGCGGATGCCCTGCGCTTCTCTTGTCTGCCTTGTCGCGCGATACGGTTTCCCGCCATCGGAGGGCATACCGCAGTTGGGACAGAATTTTTCACCCTGCGATTCTTTTCCGCAGTTCATGCAAAACGGCATAAAAATTTCCTCCTTATGATGATTGCTGGTTTTGGTTTGGTGTGCCAAGGATGCGGTGGGTTTGATTTGTTTGTTCGTTCCTGTTTGTTTTAACGGTGACGTGATAAAAACAGTATACTATACCGCCAGTACAACCGCTACACGCAGGCGAAAAAAAGCCGCTGCTCCACGTGTTTTTGCGGTTTCCTGCGGCGATTCTGGTGGGTGAAAGCGCACTAGTCGCGCGATGATGAATTTTTGTTGCGTATATATGAATCTATCGATCATCGCCCCCGCTCTCCTCAAAATTGCGTTATGATGGCCCAACGCGGCGCAAAACCCACGCGATAGCCAACGCTTTCCTCCTACGAAATCATGACACGTCACCGGGTTTTTGCGCATTAGGGCTGCGCGCGCCGCATAGGAAAGCTCCTGAACCAAGCGGAGGTTCGGGAGCTTTTTTTGTGCCATGCTTGTTTTTATAATAGAGAAGCTCCTGGACCAAGAGGAGGTTCGGGATTTTTTTGTGTGCTGCGTTTTTCCTTGAAAGTTCGTCTCGCTCTTGCTCTTCAAAATTTCAGCCGTGCCAGCCCAGCTCGGTCGAGATCGCCTCCGCGGTGTTCTTGAGCGCCTGCAGCGTCTCCTGCGAGACGGCCGACTTCCGATCCCCCGAATGCAGGAAGCACACGATGCCGACCGCGGAGACGCAAACCCCCTCATAATCAAAAATCGGCGCGGCAAACGAACACATGCCGTTGTGATACTCTTCATATTCCGAGGCTGTCCCCATCCGCCGCACGAGCTTGAGCTGCTCGAGATACGCTTCCGCGCTCTTGATCGTATCTACGGTGTAGCTCTTCATGCCCGCGCGCTTGAGGATGCGCCGAACGTTCGTCACGTCCTGATACGCAAGGATCGCCTTACCTTGCGAGGTGCAGTGCACGGGCAGGCGGTTGCCGACCGTGGACGCAACGCGGAATACATTGTTTGACTCCGCGCTGTCCAAGATGAGCAGCGTGTCGCCGTTTAATGAGGCAAGATAGGCGGATTCGCCGGTCTTTGCCACCAACGCGTTGAGGTGCGGGCGCGCGAACTTGACGACGTTCCAGTGCTCGGAAATCACGCAGCCATATTCAAACAAATGCAATCCGAGGCGGTATTTTCCGTCCGCTGAACTCTGCTCTACCACAGCGGAATCCATCATGGAGGAGAGTAGATTATGCACGGTGCTCTTGGGCCAGCCGGTCGTGCGACTGAGCTCTGTGAGCGACATTGGCCGCTTTTCGCGCCAGAAGCAGTCCAAGAGCGCGATCGCCTTTTCCACCGCGTGAACCTTATGGCTGTTTTCGGGCATGTTGTTCTCCTTTTTGTGGGGGCTGTCGGTTGGGGTTGTCTGTAATCCACTGCTGCGCGTGCGCTGCATTGTAAAAAAACGCGTTGCGCGATGCTGCCCTGCTGTTTGTCTTTTTGATTGTATCATATTATAATGGGTTCATCAGCAGGCAATGTCAATTCATTGTTGCGGATGGCTGAATCGTCTTTCAGCAATGACAAACAAATCGCGCAGGGGTTTCTCCGCGCCGATTTCGGGCGTATACTCTTACGAAACATCGCGCACGCTCCAAGCGACAGCGGCATGTTCGCCGCCATGCAATCAACCCGTTTTCCTGCAATCCAGACCGAAAGGAACCGCCATGGCTTATTTTTTTGATGAACCCTCGCATACGTTTTCCGAGTATCTGCTGGTGCCGAGCTATTCTTCCGCCGCGTGCATGCCGCAAAACGTATCGCTCAAGACACCTGTTTGCAAATTCCGCGTCGGCGAACAAAGCCCGCTGAGCATGAGCATTCCGCTCGTCTCTGCGGTGATGCAGTCCGTCTCCGGCGAAAAACTCGCCGCGGCGCTCGCGCGCGAAGGCGGCATTTCCTTTTTATACGCCTCTCAATCCATCGAGTCTCAAACGGCGATGGTGCGGACGGTGAAAAAATCCAAATCCGGGTTTGTCAAGAGCGACAGCAACGTCACCCCGCAGCACACCATGGCTGACATCATGGCGCTCAAAGCAAGAACGGGGCACTCCACCGTGGCAGTCACCGAGGACGGAACAGCGTATGGCAGGCTGCTCGGCATCGTGACCAGTCGCGACTATCGCCCCAGCCGCATGGAACCCGCCGCCTTGGTGCAGGACTTCATGACCCCCATCGACCGACTCGTCTACGGCACGGAGGGCATTTCGCTGCCAGAAGCGAACGACATCATCTGGGTGCACAAACTCAACGCGCTGCCCATCGTTTCCAAGGACGGCAACATGGTCTGTTTCGTCTTTCGCAAGGACTACGATTCCCATAAGGAAAACCCCGGCGAACTGCTGGACGGACATAAGCGCTATATCGTCGGGGCTGGCATCAACACAAAGGATTACGAGGATCGCGTCCCCGCGCTGGTCGAGGCGGGCGCGGATGTGCTCTGCATCGACTCTTCCGAAGGCTTCACCGAGTGGCAGGCGCGCACCATCGCCTTCATCCGCTCCCGTTATGGCGACAGCGTCAAGGTTGGCGCGGGTAATGTTGTGGATGCGGACGGCTTTCGCTATCTGGCGGATGCGGGCGCGGACTTCGTCAAGGTCGGCATCGGCGGCGGGAGCATCTGCATCACGCGCGAGGCAAAGGGAATCGGCCGCGGGCAGGCAACCGCCGTGCAGGACGTTGCCGCAGCGCGGGATCAATACTGCAAGGAGACCGGCGTCTATGTGCCCGTGTGCTCCGACGGCGGAATTGTGCTGGATTATCACATCACGCTTGCGCTCGCCATGGGCGCGGACTTCTGCATGCTAGGCCGCTATTTTGCCCGCTGCGACGAGAGCCCGACGAGCAAAGTCTTCATCAACGGCAGCTATATGAAGGAGTATTGGGGCGAAGGCAGCGCCCGCGCACGCAACTGGCAGCGCTATGACAGCGGCGGCGAGGAGAAGCTCACGTTTGAAGAGGGCGTGGACAGCTATGTCCCCTACGCGGGCAGCCTGCACCACAACGCGGAGCAAACGCTGAGCAAGGTACGCTCGACCATGGCCAACTGCGGCGCGCTGAGCATTTCTGAGCTGCGCGAAAAGGCAAGGCTCACGCTGGTCTCCGCGGCGACGCTTGCCGAAGGCGGTGCGCACGACGTGATGCTCAAAGACAGAACCTATTTCCGCTCGTTTGAGTGAGAGTCCGGGTCTTCCTATCAAAAACGCCGATGAGTTTTGAACTCTCGGCGTCTTTTTTTGTGGTTTTTCTCTTTCGCTCAGCGCTCTTTTTCGGGGATGATCTCGATCCAGTACCCGTCCGGGTCTTCGATGAAATAGATGCCCATTTTCTCGTTGACAAACACCACGCAGCCCATCTCCTCGTGCAGCTTGCGCGCTTTTGCCATATCAGGCGTCGTCATTGCGAGATGAAACTCCGCTTCGCCGATGTCATACGGTTCTGTGCGCTCCTTTAAATAGGTAAGCTCGAGCGAGAATGCTCCGCTGCCGTCGCCGATGAAGACTAGCGTGAAGTCATCCGTATCCTTTGTGCGAATCGGAGTGAGGCCGAGTGCATTTTTGTAGAAATCAAGGCTTTTGCTTAGGTCAAGCACATTGAAGTTAAAATGGTTAAAGCGGAACATATTCCAATGTCTCCTTTTCGTTTTATACTTCATTATATCAGATCGGGCCGCATCCACAAATCATTCCTTCGCATCCTAGTCCTGCAGGCGCAAACCATAGTAAAGCGCAGCGTCTTTCCCCCGCTTTCGTGCGAGTAAAAAAATCAAGCTCAGTCGGGCAGTAAGCCGTTTTTTTGCCTCTG
>JAUYTF010000004.1 GCA_030695285.1 Eubacteriales bacterium
CGGACTCCGTTTGATATACATCCCTGAGTATGAAAAATGTACCGACAAGGGCTAGAATAAGCGCGCCCAAACTCAGGCCGATTTTGAGCGTACCGTGCGGTTTCTTCTTGGGCAAGGGTTTTTTGATTGGCTGAGATTTTACCGCGGGAATGAATCGCGCAAAATCGCCGGTCGGCTCCTTCAAAGCACGGCGCAAGTGTGCACTCATCTCTGTTGCAGCGCCGTAGCGGCGATTGACATCCTTATTGAGCGCACGAAGTATGACATCGTTGAGGGCGGGGGAAACCTTATTGGTCAGCTCAATTGGCGGCACAGGAATATCGCTGATGTGCTTGAGCGCGATGGAGACAGAGCTGTCTCCATCAAACGGCACCTGCCCGGTCAAAAGCTCATAGAGCATGACGCCTGCGGAGTACAGGTCGCTCCCTTCGGCGACGGGCAACCCCTTCGCTTGCTCCGGCGAGAGGTAGTGGACAGAGCCGAGTACGGTTGAGCCCGCGAATGTGACGGTGTTTGCGTCCACCTCGCGCGCAATGCCGAAATCCATGAGCTTGACTTTGCCGCTTTGCATGACGATCACGTTCTGCGGTTTAACATCCCGGTGGATGATGCCCGCGGCATGCGCGGCATCAAGCGCGTCGAGCACTTGTACGACGAGCGCCACCGCGATGCGGGAAGGCATCGGCCCGTTTTCGTCTACGATTTCCTTGAGCGTGCGCCCGTCAACATACTCGAGCACCATATAGGGCAGCCCGTCCGTTTCGCCAACGTCGAACGCGCGGACGAAGTTTTCGTGTGAAAGATGCAGCACCGCGCGCGCTTCCCGTTCGAATCGGTGCAAGAACTCTGCGTCGTTTCGGAATTCGTCTTTGAGCACCTTGATGGCGACGACTTTTCGTGTGCTGAGGTTCACGGCGCGGTAAACGTGCGCCATGCCGCCGGTGCCGATGAGGTCTACGATGCGATAACGATGACCAACAATGGTTCCCTGCGCAATCATACAGCGTCACCCTCCTCAAGCCGAACGAGGATCGCGGTGATGTTGTCTGTACCGCCATTATCGAGCGCGAGTTGAAGAAGCAGATCGCACATGCTCTCCAAGGAGCGTCCGGAAGAGAGAACGGAGATGATATCGTCTTCCTCTACCGCGCCATGAAGCCCGTCCGAACAGATTACGAGTATATCTCCCGCACTCCAGACGCGCTCAAACAGATCGACCTCCACAACGGGAGATACGCCCACTGCGCGCGTGATGATGTTGCGCTGCGGGTGAACGCGCGCTTCTTCTTTCGTGATTGCGCCAGCGAGCACCAGCTGCTCAACCAGAGAGTGATCCGTCGTGACTGTAACCAGCGTTTCACCGTTATAGTGAAACATGCGGCTGTCTCCGACGTTTGCCGCGATATAATGCGTTCCAAGTATGAGCGCTGCCACCAGCGTTGTACCCATGCCGCGCAGCGCGTGGTCCTTCTCGGCCGCCTGATATATGGCAAAGTTTGCGTGTTCAATGGATTGCCGCAAAAACTGCAACTCGCGATTTGGCTCGATGATGCGGTCAACGATGGCAAGCTCTTCGACAAGCATATGGCTTGCGACCGAGCCTGCGGCGTGTCCGCCCATGCCGTCCGCAACGGCAAACAGCATTGGCAAGTCGCTTTTTTCTGTTAAGTAGTAGCTGTCCTCGTTGTGGACACGCTTTCCGATGTCAGTCTTCACAGCGTATTTCATGCAGAATCCTCCTGCGCAGCTGTCCGCAAGCGCCTTCGATGTCCGTTCCCATTTCACGGCGGACGGTTGCCGAGATGTTTTGTTCTGTGAGTCTCGCGCAAAACTGGTCAGCCTGCGCGCGGGAGACCCCGGCAAGCCCGCGCTCTGGCACGGGGTTGAGCGGAATCAGGTTTACATGGCAGAGTATACCGCGTAGTTTTTTCGAAAGCGCGTCCGCGTCCGCGAGCGATGCGTTGACGCCGTCGATGAGCGCATAT
>JAUYTF010000006.1 GCA_030695285.1 Eubacteriales bacterium
ACGACGCGCTGAAAGAAGTGCTGCTCGACATCGTCGATACCCCCGTGAGCCCCGAGCTGCTGCCCACCAAGGACGGCGAGATTGCGCAGGTGACGGAGGATATCGTAGGGCCATATGAGTTGCACGATTTTTTCCTCTACCACATGCTCCGCCGCGGCGCGGGTAAGGGTAAGATCGTCCGCTTGGCGAAGTACGCCTTTGACGGGGATTATGACGACGCGACGATTGAAAAATGGTACGCCTTGTTCATCCGCCGCTTCTTCTCCCAGCAGTTTAAGCGCAACTGTATCCCCGACGGTCCGCGTATCGGCAACGTCGCACTCTCCCCGCGCGGAGACTGGCGCATGCCCAGCGACGCGCAGCCACACGCGTTTCAGTAAAAAACTTTAAGCAACATCAAAGCCGCCCATTGAACCGGGCGGCTTTTGTGTTGCCTGCGTTGATTTTGCTAGTCGTCAATGAGCTCCGGAGTTTCTGCGCCTTGCCCCGTAATCGCCTTCTTGATGCGCCAGGTTTCGCTCTCGTTGAGCAGGAGCGTCAGGTGCGTGCCGTCCTCTTCATGCGTCTCTTGCAGGATGGTGGCGCTCTGGCGGATTATCTGCATCGCACTGTGCTTGTCATACGGCACGACAACATCCAGCCGCACCTGCGTCTTTGCGAGCGCTTCCTCAATCGCGTGCAGCAGCGGCTCAATCCCCGTGCTGTTTGCCGCGCTGATGGCGATGCCGCCGCTCCTGGGTTTGGCTTCCGGTTTGTCGATCTTGTTGAATACGTCGATGCGCGGCGTATCGAGCGCGCCGAGCGAGCCCAAAACCTCCTCAACCACGCGCATCTGCACCTCGTAGTAATCGCTTGCGCTGTCGACCACGTGCAGCACGAGATCTGCGTCGTTCACCTCGTCCAGTGTGGAGCGAAATGCGTTGACCAGATCGTGCGGGAGTTTGTTGATGAAGCCGACCGTGTCACTCAGCAGGCACTCTGTGCCGTTTGGCAGGATGATTTTGCGCACGATGGGGTCGAGCGTAGCAAAGAGCTTATCTTCCGCTAGCGCGTCTGCACCGGAGAGCAGGTTGAGTAGCGTCGACTTGCCCGCGTTGGTGTAGCCAACCAGCGCCACGACGGGAATCGGGTTTGCCGCGCGTTTCGCTCTGCGCAGCCCGCGCTGCTTCTCGATCTCGGCGAGTTCCTGCTCAAGTTCAAACACGCGCCTGCGGATGCGGCGGCGGTCGATCTCCAGCTTTTTTTCACCGGGGCCGCGCATGCCAACGCCCGATGCGCCCTGCCGTGAGAGCACCTTGCCCATGCCTAATAGGCGCGGCAGGCGGTATTTGAGCTGCGCGAGCTCTACCTGCAATTTGCCCTCGCGGGACTGCGCCCTTTGCGCGAAGATATCGAGGATGAGCATCGTGCGGTCGATGATCGGAAGCCCCAGCGTCTGCTCGAGGTTTCTGAGTTGTATGGCGGTCAGCTCGTCGTCAAACACGAAGATATCAGCCTCGCAAGCCGACGCGATCAGCGCGAGCTCATCCGCTTTGCCGCTGCCGATATAGGTCGCCGCGTCCACGCTTCTCCTGCGCTGCTGCTCTCTGGCAACCACCTTGATGCCCGAAGTCTGGCAGAGCTCCGCGAGCTCCGATATGGTATCATATCCGTCCGCGGACTCGATGCCCGCGAGCACCGCACGGTCGGGTTTGATCTCTACGATGTTGTAGGTGTCCGTCAGCAGGCGCTTGTCCGCGTCCATGATCGCGTCCATGAGCTGCTTTTGCGGCAGATGATGCGCGCGCATCGGCCCGTAGATCACGGGCACGCGCTCCTCGTCCTCCATGTCGCCAATGAATGCGGCATAGACGCTGCTTGCGCGTCCTTCCTTGACGCCAATGGCGCACATGGCGTCGAGCCGGAGCGCGTTGAGCGAACCTAAGTCCACATCGGAAAGATACCCGGTCTCATTCGGGTGCGTGTGGATGCATCTTACGCCGCTCAGGCGGTCGATGTTGCGCACAAGGCGCATCTCCTCCATATGGACGGAGTGGTCGTCTCCGATGCGGATATCCATGATCTTGCCCACGCGGGAGACATAGAGGAGCACCTCGCGGTTGATCAGCGAGGTGAAGTGCACCAGCGCGTCGCAGATCTCGTCCGAAAGGAACTCATCCGCGGACATCTCGATATCATATAGCAGCAGCATCTCATTGAGTATGCTGTCTCGAATGCCGCTAATATTGCCGTGTATTTCTCTTTTCATAAAGGGTTGTTACTGTTTCCGTTTCTGTTAAATTGCGGTTTTGCCCGATTCTCAGCGTTATTCGCTTATGCGTATCATACCATTCCAGCTCTCCTCTGACAATCAAAAGCGTAATAAGCCAGCTTGCTCAATATCAAAAAAAGCCCGAAGGATCTCTCCTTCAGGCTCTTGCGGTTTTAGCGAAGCCTCTATTGGTTTTTATTCTTATCTTCGTCAAAGTCAAATGCCGAGGAAGGCATGGAAGAGCCAGCGCGCGCGGCATTGCCCTGTTTTCCCTTGGGCTGTGCGGTCTTGTCGATGTACTTGCGCATCTTGACGACCAGCAGCACAATGAGCCCCAGCGTCAGCGCGAGCGCAACGTAGGAGATGATATCGAACACCGACGGCGTGAGGAAGGAAAACGCGCCGAGATCCTTGATGGTGACCCAGCCAAAGACAGCAGCCACCGTATCGGTTGCGGGTGTGATCTCTTGATATGCGAAAAACATGTTGCGCAGGATGGAGGCTCCGCTGTTGATTACCATTGCGATGCCGAGGAAGATGTAGATTCTGCGAGAGAGGGATTTGAACTCCTCCTCCATGCCTTCTTTGATATTCTCGACGCTGTAGAGCCGCCCTTTGCCGACGATGCCCGCATAGAGCACATAGAAGGAAATGGCGAGCAGCAGCCAGTCGAACATTGCGAATGATCCAGTCATGATGGTTTTCTCCTTGTAATTTTGTTATTTTCTTTGAACTGTCTTGTTCTGTTGGTTCGATCAAATCTTTTTCTGTTTGTAAGATCAAATTTTCTTCTGTTGGTTCGATCAGATCTTTTTCAGTTTCGGCCCGTTTGCCGTGTCCTCCACGGTAAACCCCATGTCCTTGAGCGCATCGCGAATCTCGTCCGCGCGCGAGAAGTTCTTCGCCTTTCTTGCCGCCTGCCGTTCTTCAAGCAGGGCTGTCGCCTCCGCCGAAAACGTCTCCGTCTTATCGCTAATGAGCAGGCCAAGCACGCCAGTTAGCTCGGAATAGAGCGCATGTCCCGCGTCGATGGCCGCCTTTCCGCGCGGCTCGGTGACGAATGTATTGGCGGCGCGTGCAAAGTCAAACAGCACGCCGATGGCATCCGCCGTGTTCAAATCGTCGTCCATCGCCTCACAGAAGCGCGCCTTGAAGTCCTCGAGCTGGGCGAGAAACGCCGCGTCCTCCGCGGTGCCGGTCTGCGCGATATTCGCCTCGGCAAGCCGTTCTTTCGCGGTGCGCAATCGTTCCAGCGCGCTCTGCGCCTGCAGGATCATATCGCGCGAAAAGTTCACGGGGTTTCGATACTGCACGCTGAGCATGAACATCCGCACGGCTTCAAGGTCAAACTCTTTTGCGATGTCGCGCACGGTGAAGAAATTGTCCAGCGATTTGCTCATCTTCTGATTATCGACATTGATGTAACCGTTGTGCATCCAATAGCGCGCAAACGGGTGCCCCGTCGCCGCTTCGCTCTGGGCAATCTCGTTCTCGTGGTGGGGAAAGATCAAATCCTGCCCGCCGCCGTGAATGTCAAACGTTTCGCCAAGGATGGACATGCTCATGGCCGAGCACTCG
>JAUYTF010000017.1 GCA_030695285.1 Eubacteriales bacterium
GCATCCCGTCGTTTCATCCTGCTATACTAAATTACAATGTAACATAATTGCAGGGTCATAATCCATACGCGGTCAAGCGAGAAAGACTTCAAACAGTCTTCATCAACATAGATTTGGCTGTCATCGTGATGCCGCATCGTATGACGCATGCGGCAGCTGTGCACGAGCCAGCTGAATTTTCTTGATTTCAAGGTCAACACACGTAACAAAAGGCGAACCACTTGTATAGATGACGCAAAAAGCATACCACATATCTTGGAGCAAACGACGATTGCTTTGACATTTACCGTAATCGATTTCGTCAATCGCGATAAAAAACGTGTTGACGGCGTTGAACGGATGGATAACAAAACAAAATGAAACAGTCAGTGTGATAAAAATTTGTACTTTCATATGAAATGAATAGTGTTGCAATACAAAGAGAAACACCTTTACTTTTCAACCATAACGAGAATAAGTTCAAAAATTTCTTTATGCTGGCTCTTTTCTTCTGTCCAGAAGTATAGTAAAATAAGTTGTACGGTTCATCCGAGTACCAGTGAGGACAGAACCGGATACGTGAGGCGCTTTGCCTGCGTAACCCGTGGATACGCTTAAATCTTATCTGAAGCGTCCACTGTTGACATTAGTTGGAGGAGAGAGAACAAATATGGACATTGGAGCAAGCATCAAGAGACTTCGTAAATCCCACGGCGAGACGCAGCAGCAGCTGGGCGAGTCCGTTGGCGTCGTGCAACAATCCGTTGCAGCATGGGAATCCAGCCGTTGTATGCCGGATATCGCATCCCTTGTGGCGATTGCGACCCACTACAACACATCGACCGACAGCATTCTCGGTCTGACCGAGGAACCGAGCTATCTCTTCGACACGGAAGGCATGCAGTCGTACCGTAACGACGTTGCGCTGGCCGACCGTCTGCCGACTGAGATACGCGAAGGCGTGCTGGCACTGATCCGCCTCGAGCGCGTCAAGTACGGCCGCTAACAAAAAGATTGCCCTTCGCCGGCCCGGATGAAGGGAAAAGAGGTAAAAGCGCGCGCCTCAAAGACCTGACAGCAGGGAACAGACCAAAGTGTAAACATCCGATCATTCGGATCGTTTCAAGCGGGTTGTTTCCTGCTTATTTTCGTTCTGGGTCATGGATATGCAAACGCGAGCGGGATTGTTTCAAAACTGATATGCAAACGTGAACGGGGTGATTGAAACTGCGCATTTCTTTCATCCATGTGTTTGCCTGAAGCACAGCGGTATCACAAAAGGATGTTCCGCGATTTATACTGCATACAAGCATACGGTATGCAAAAGGGTTGCATCGCGGGGCTCGATCATATATAATGCTCGTAGACAGATTCTGGTGTTCAACTCTCAATTTTTATGAGGTGAATTATGGATTACAAAGCCATAGCCGAACAGGTAGGGCCGCGCGTCGGCGCTACGCAGGAGTGGATTTTTCATGTGCTGCGCGAGGGCATCATCAGCGGAAAGCTGCCAGGCGGTATGCAGCTCAAGCAGGACGAGATCTCCGCGGCGCTCAACGTGAGCCACATCCCTGTACGCGAGGCGCTCAGGAGGCTGGAGGCGCAGGGGCTCGTCCGCATCCACGCAAACCGCGGGGCAGCGGTGACGGAACTCACGCGCAGCGAACTGCTGGATATGATGGAAGTGCGCGCAACGCTCTCCGTCATGATGATGCGAAACAGCGCGCCTTTGCTGACAAAAGTGGACTTTGATGCGCTGGAAGAAATCGTACGCCAGCAAAGGGAAACCTCGGTGGAGGATATCGTCCGCTCCGAAGAGCTCAACTACAAGTTCCACGAGATTTTGACATCTCACGCGAAGAACTCGATGGCAAACCTGCTGCTTGAGCTGGTGCATGCCAATATCGACCGCTACTTGCGCGTGAGTTTCTACGGCACACCGCAGACGCGCGAGGTTTCCATCAATGAGCACGAGGCTATCATCATGACCTGCCGCGAAGGGGATTTTGAAAGCGCCAGCAATCTTTTGCGCGACCACATTCTCAACGCAAAGCAGTTTATCCCGAACTCGATGAAGTAAGCAACGAGAAAACGGTTTTTTTAAAATCAGGCGCCGCGCGGTGCCTGTTTTTTTGCGAGAAGCCGATTGCTCGAGCCGATACGATAGAATGCGGGCAAAACAACACATAACACTATATATAGGAAGACAAGCAAAAAGGGAAGCGTAATGGGCTTTTAGAAACACAATGTACGTCAAACCAATATCCCAAATGCCCGAAAGCTGCTTCTTGCGCGGCAGAAGTATGTGTGATATACTCCTCAGGCGTGAAAAAACGCAAAAAACGTTGGATTTTTACTCAATCGGACGTAAAATTGCGCAAAACGCCGAAATCACCGATCCAAGCACAAAAACGCCCGATTGCGGGCAAAACTTGCAGGACTGCAATCGTCGAAAAATGTTGCCGGAATTCTAAAAATTCTTCTTGCAATCCCTATCCCAACCGTGTAAAATAAATCTGTTCGCGCCACAAAGGCTATGTTTTTGTGCGCGGAAGGGATGAACGAAAGGTTGCCGGTTCTGCCATCCGGGTAATTTTCGCTCAGACCCAACGTCCGTAGAGCGGGCGAGGGTGAGTCTTCAGAGCAAATCGTGCAGTCCCGAACGAGTATAGCGCACAGCCGAGAGGCTGGGCCTGCCTTATGAAGAAGGAAACACACGGCTTTGTGTACCGCCCCTATTACAAAGGAGGATATCAATAACATGGCAAACAGAATTCGTATTAAGCTCAAGGCGTATGAAAGTTCTCTGATCGATCAGAGCGCAGAAAAAATTGTTGAAACCGCCAAGAGAACCGGCGCGCAGGTCAGTGGCCCGATCCCCCTGCCCACAGATAAGGAAATTATTACCATTCTGCGCGCAACGCACAAGTATAAGGATTCCCGCGAACAATTCGAGATGCGCACCCATAAGCGCCTGATCGACATTCTCCAGCCGTCTTCCAAGACCGTTGACGCGCTGATGAAGCTTGATCTGCCCGCCGGTGTCGACATCGAGATCAAACTCTAACCAACCGGAGGTAAACATGAAGAAAGCCATTTTGGGCAAAAAGATCGGTATGACGCAGATGTTTCGAGCTGACGGTACCATGATCCCCGTGACAGTCATCGAAGCCGGTCCCTGCCCCGTCATTCAAAAGAAGACCGTCGGGACGGACGGATACGAAGCTGTACAGGTAGGCTTCAGCGAGCTGCGTGCAAAGCTCTCCAATAAGCCGAGAACGGGGCATTTTACCAAAGCGGGCTTGAAACCCCTCCGTTATATGAGAGAGTTTAAGCTTGACGATGCCAACAGCTACCAGGTCGGCCAGGTCATCAAAGCGGACGTGTTCGCAGAGGGCGATAAGATCGACGTGCGCGGCGTGAGCAAGGGCAAAGGCTTCCAGGGCGTCATCAAGCGCTGGAACCAGGCGCGCGGCAAGATGACACACGGTTCGCACTTTCACCGCGGCGTTGGCTCAATGGGCGCGAACTCGAGCCCGTCTCGCGTGTTCAAACACAAAAACCTTCCCGGCCACATGGGCAACGAAACCGTCACCGTGCAAAACCTCGAGGTCGTGCGCGTAGACGCAGAGCGTAACCTGCTGCTCGTCAAGGGCGCGGTACCCGGCCCGAAGGGCGGCCTCGTTTCCGTAACGAGCACCGTGAAGTAAGGAGGAGCAAGAGAATGCCTAAAGTTGCAATTGTCGATATCACCGGCAAACAGGTCGGCGAATACGAGCTCTCCGAAAACACTTTTGGACAGCCTGTCAATCAAAAATTTCTCCACGAGGTGGTCAAAGCGCATCTGGCCAACTGCCGTCAGGGCACACAGAGCGCCCTAACCCGCGCGGAAGTATCCGGCGGCGGCATCAAACCCTGGCGCCAGAAGGGCACCGGCCGTGCCCGTCAGGGTTCCACTCGTTCGCCCCAGTGGCGTCACGGCGGCGTGGTGTTCGCACCCAAGCCCCGCGACTACAGCATCCGCGTCAACAAAAAGGTGAAGCGCGTCGCGATGAAGAGCGCGCTTTCCGGCAAGGTTCTCGATAACGAACTCGTTCTCTTCAACGAGCTGAACCTCAAGGCCGCCAAGACCAAGGAAATGATCAAGGTTCTTGAAGCCATCAAGGCCAAGCAGGCACTCATCGTCCTGCCGGAACCCAACGCCGTTGTGGAGCGCGCTGCGCGCAACATCCCCGGCATCAAGACCACGCTGGTCGGCACCCTGAGCGCGTACGAGATTCTCAAATACAAGATGCTGATCCTCACCGAGGAGTCGGCCAAGAAGATCGAGGAGGTGTACGTGTAATGAAGAGCGCCTATGACATCATCAAAAAGCCCGTTCTGACCGAAAAGAGTTACGATCAGTTCGCGAGCAAGACCTATACGTTTGAAGTGGACAAGACCGCCAACAAGATCGAGATCAAGAAGGCCGTCGAAGAGATCTTTGGCGTGGAAGTCGCGAGCGTGCATACCATCAATCGCGACGGCAAAATGCGCCGGCAGGGCAATTCTTCCGGTCGCACACCGAGCAGCAAAAAAGCCTATGTGAAGCTCAAGGAGAACTCCAAAGGGATTGAGTTCTTCGACAGCATCTCGCAATAAGGGAGGACGAATCATGGGTATCCGTAAGATCAACCCGACAACGCCGGGTCAGCGCTTCATGACGGTTTCTACTTTTGAAGAGATCACCAAGAAGACGCCGGAACGCTCGCTTGTCGAAGATAAAAGAAAGAAAGCCGGCCGCAACAACAGCGGCAAGATCACCATCCGTCATCAGGGCGGCGGCGCGCGCCAGAAGTATCGCATCATCGACTTCAAGCGCAACAAGGACAACGTGCCGGCAAAGGTCTTCTCTGTGGAATATGACCCGAACCGCTCGGCGAACATCGCGCTGCTGCATTAC
>JAUYTF010000031.1 GCA_030695285.1 Eubacteriales bacterium
TCAGGTGCTCGGCGAGCGAATTCGGCGCGCGGTCGGGCAAAGTCAGCGAGCTTTGCCGCGCTTTTCGAATATTGTGGTGAAGAGAGGCTAAGATGTGACGAATCGTCCTACTTCCGCTGGCCTCATAGATCAGCTCGTGAAAACGGGTATCAAGCGCAACAAGATGCGCGATGTCGTTCTTTGAGGTATAAAACTCCATGAGTTCCACAACCTCGCGCAGTTCGCTGAGCTGTTCGTCTGTGACGCGCTGTGCCGCCCAGTAGGCAGCCTGGCCTTCGAGCAAGTGGCGAATGGTCGAAACGTCCTGCAAATCTTCGGTTGTGAATCCCTTTACGACAACGCCGCGGTTGGGGTGGGAGGAGACGAGGTCTTCGAGTTCGAGCTGTTTGAGCGCCTCCCGCACGGGGGTACGGCTCACGCCAAGCTCCTCTGCAATCTTCATCTCGATCAGGCAGTCTCCCGTTTGATAGCGGCCTTCGGCAATCCCGTCCCGTAAAAAGCGATAGACTTTTTCGGATAACGAGCCGTAGTCTTTACTCTCATAGAGTCCGTTCATGAATACTCTCTTTCGCGGCGCTGTCTCGCGCACGCATGCGATGGAAAAGAGGATTATCGTATCACGATTCCTGATCACAGTGTAGCGTTTTTATCCGCGGAATACAAGCGTTTGTATACAAATATACAATCAAACAAACGGTACCGTTTTTGTAGCGAAACGATTGCGCGAACACGGGACAAAATCGCGCATAGAGAAGAAAAAGGATTGCTATTATACAGATTACTGCGTATACTTGCAAAGCGCGAGTGGTTTTCTGCGGCGGCAAACCGCGAAAGAACAGGATCGACATAAAACCGGAAAACAAACGCTCAATGGCGATTGAACACGCAAATGCCATCAATAAGCCGCAAAGCGTTCACGTGCGGGTAACATGGCGGGTGCATTGCATATTTACATCGCATCCGCCATGCGATATAATTTTTATGAATAAGAATGGAGGTGTGCATATGTCAGAAGAGAAAAAAGCCGGCACCGAAGTTTCCAAAACCGAGGGTTCCAAGACGGAAGCAGAAGGCGGTCGCATCATATTTGCGGACGAAGTCGTCGCAACCATCGCTTCACTCGCGGTTTCCGATGTAGAGGGTGTTTCTTCCCTCAGCGGCGGAATGGTCGAAGGCATCACCGAAATGCTCGGGAAAAAGAATTTTTCAAAGGGCGTAAAAGTCGAAGTAGGCCAGGAAGAGGCCGCAGCGGATATTTCCGTCAGCATACAGTATGGCTACAAGATCAAAGAAGTCTGCGAGAAGATTCAGGCGGCTGTCAAGAGCGCAATTGAGAACATGACGGGCCTTCGCGTAGTGGAAGTCAATGTGTTTGTGCAGAGCGTCGTTTTTGAAGCCAGTGAACAGGGCAGCACCCGCGCGGCAAAACACAAGGAGAAGGTGAAGGACAAGGCCAAAGAAAAAGATGCGGAGACCGTGGTCGCGGAAATCGTCGAACCCGAACCGCCGCGCGTGAAGTAAGTTTTGCACGGTTGAATCCCGTTTGCGGGCGGATGTGTTTCCGCCCGTTTTGCGGAGCGCGCAAGAAGGCTTGCGCGTAAAAGAACGATCCATCCAGCCGCTGCGCCGATCCGGCGTGGCGAACGAAAAGGGGTTTTACAGCTTATGAAACTCAAGTTTTTTGATCGTTTCCTGTTAGGAATTTTGCTCATCGCCGCTATTCTCGTCTCCTTTCTGATCATTGGCATCGCGGCGAATCTCATCCAGGAAGAAATGGTTAATGGCTTTATTTCGCTGTTTTATATGTTCCGCCAGAACGCTTTGATCTTGGCAGGCAGCGGGCTTTTGCTTCTGCTCATCAGCATCAAGCTCCTCTTTGCGGGCAGGGGTAAAAAGGGCGATGTGCGCCCGGCCTCCGCGCTGATGAAGCAGACGGAGCTTGGCGGCACATATGTCGCGCTGGAAGCCATCGACAGCATGGTGCAGAAACACTGCCGCGCGGTTTCACGCGTGAAGGATGTCCACACCACGCTGCAATCAGCAGAGACCGGCATCACCATCGGCATTCGTCTTTGCGTGTTGCCGGATACGGATGTGGTCACGCTCTCCGGCGAACTGCAAAAATCGCTAAAGGAGACCGTCGAGTCTCTTACCGGCATTCAGGTCAATGAGATCGGCGTGCTTGTCGAGAGTGCGGCGCCGGTCGCGGCGACAACAGCAGTTTCCCGCACAGAGTGAGGAATGAGCGATGAATGCATTTTTAGAATTTGTGAAAAACCATAAGTTCACCGTGTTGTTTGTGCTCATCGGCCTGTTGCTGTCGATTCTGTTCTTCACCATTGGGTTTTGGCGCACGATAC
>JAUYTF010000035.1 GCA_030695285.1 Eubacteriales bacterium
CTGGACGCGGTCATGCTCGTTCTATTGGTGCTGATGTATCGAAAGCAGGTCATCAGCCTCGAATTTCACGAAATCGGCGGGCTTGCGCTCATCGGGCTTTTTGACGTGCATCTGCTCGTAAACGCGCGCTGGATCGGTGCCGCCACCATGCGGCTGTTTGCCAAAGGTATGCCGGGAATGGTGCGCGCGCGATACATCGTAGACACGCTGCTGCTCGTCGCGTTCCTCGCCGTCGGCATCACGGGCGTGCTGATCAACAAGACGCTGTTTACAATTCACGTTGGCGGCAACGCAAAGACGCTGCACTATTTTGCCTCCGCGATTGCCATCATCCTCATGGGCGTGCATCTTGGGCTACACGCGGAGTATATCTTCGGTAAAGTGTTCAAAAAAGGGGCAAACAAAGCGGCGAAAATCGCGCTGTCGATTGTACTTTCGGCGAGTGTCGCATTCGGCGGCTACAGTCTGCTTACCACGCAGTTTGTTTCCTTCCTCGCCGCTCCGCTGCAAGCCGCTCGATTTTCGCACGGGGATTTTCAGCAGAGCGGAGAGATTGCGCATGACGGCACCACCGGCGAGTGGCCGAGCGACATCAGCGAGCTGCCGGCGTTCGCGGACAGCAGCAACGCGGCGCAACCCCCGCAGGGAGACGGCAGA
Organism: Eubacteriales bacterium; assembly: GCA_030695285.1. Taxonomy (GTDB): domain Bacteria; phylum Bacillota; class Clostridia; order Christensenellales; family CAG-138; genus UBA7703. Next base: position 658 of record JAUYTF010000035.1, read on the forward strand.
GGCGCTTCTGGCGGTGGGCGCGGACAAGGGCAGGGTAAAGGGCAAGGCGGCGGAGAAGGCCTTGGAGAGGGTCGTCGCGAAGGCAACTCCGTCAATGCCGCGCTGCTGATTGCGCAGTATGTGAGCATCATTGCGTTGTTTGGCGCGATCACATACGGAGTTGTAAGATTGACGGGAAAAAGAAAGCAGGCAGGCAAAGAGGAAAGCTCTGTTTTAACGGACGAGACGCTTTCTACAGCAGAATCAAGAGAATAGAAAACAGCAGGCATGCAGAACCCCCGGTCGCGGATTGCGATCGGGGGCAAACAAGGAATTATGATTATCTATGCTTTGCGTCACCGTGGGGTGTCCTTCTTATCAGCTATACAAGGAGCCTCGGCGATTATCACGGATTTTGGCAGTCGATTGTAAATCGAACTCGTAATCTTCTCAATGCCCTTATCGTCTAAATTCAATTTTATATTTTGCTTCTTGCTCAAGACCGTTGGGTCTTCATGGTTGCTAACTTCTGATTCAAAATCTGATTCAACAATCATGTCTCGAACGTATGCAACAGTATAGTTTTTTGCTTTATTAATCATCCAACGCCATCGTGGTAAGATATCGTCTTTCATATACTTCGATTCGGTTTTTCTCCATCTCTCCTTATACTCTGAAATGATGTCATTTATTTCATCTCCGCTTAGTTTCTTTTCGCACACATCAAACCATTGATTTTCCATATCTTCATATATGTCTGCGAGTTTTACTCTTAATTCGCGCAACTTTGTAATACGATCTTTATATGGTAGTAAAGCGCTTATGATTAATAACAATTGTGAAATGCCAATAATCACCGACCACACCAAACTATACTTCTCCCAGATTCTCCAACTCGCAACGCTACTTGCAGTTATGACTGCAAGCACAATTTTCAAAACTCTGTCGAAGTTCACGCAGAAACGAAACTGCTACTTGTAATAGAAAAGACCATAGCAGAATCGAGTTAAAACTTTTAAATATCTATCATTCATAACCATCCTCTGTCACCTTTCCCTTTCTGTTTTATGCCACCATAATACTGCTAATTCATATATTGTCAATGTTATTTTTTGTATTTTCTTAGGATCACAATTGCAATATTACGTTTTTTTTCTTGATCAGTATGGATTCTTCAAATGTTGCTTTTCTGATTGAAACTGTTATATCATGTTTTCATCTTTTCTCAAGCTCGCGTCATAGAAAAACCTGTGAATATAACAAAACAGCACCCATTTCAGGGTGCCGTTTGTCTGTTTTGGAGCTGATGAGCAGATTCGAACTGCCTACCTCCTCATTACCAATGAGGTGCTCTACCGACTGAGCTACATCAGCGCTGCAACGAACATTATAGCTAAACCAGCAGTTCATTGCAAGTGTTAATTTCGGCAGATTGCGATTCCTGCGCGCTGCTCAAATATGAGTTCTTTACCGCAACGCACGCGAGTTGCACTCTGAAATTTCTCTATTCCTCCACACGGATCATGCTCTCCACCGCGTTGACACACGCAAGCGCCTCAATCTTCTTGAGCGCCTCGCGTACACTAAATTCGCTCGCCGCATGCGTCAGGAACGTGATGCGCGAAGACACGCCGTCGTTCTCCCCGAGCTGGATGACGCTCTTGAGTGAAACCCCCTGCTCGGCAAACGACGCGGCAATCGCCGCCATCGTGCCGGGCCTATCCGCCACATGCAGACGAATGCAGTAGATGCAATGAAAATCCTTCACGAGCTCGATCTCGCTGCTGATGCGCTCTTCGTTGACAAACGTCATGTATTGATGCCGCTCGTCGTGATGGCAGGCGTATACGATATCGCTCACCACTGCGCTCGCAGTCGGCATACAGCCCGCGCCGCGGCCATAGAGCATCACGTCGTCCACCGCGTGACCGGTGAGGAAGATCGCGTTAAACACGCCGCGCACGCTCGCGAGCGGATGCGTCTTTGGGATCATGGTCGGATGCACGCGCACCTCGATCTTATTCCCGTCCTTTTTACCGATGGCGAGCAGCTTGATGCGGTAATTGAGCAGCTGCGCGGTCTCAAAATCCGCCTTTGTCAGCTTCGTAATCCCCTCGCGGTAGATCACCTCGATGGGCATATGCGCGTGGAAGGACATCGACGAGAGGATCGAGAGCTTATACATCGCGTCATAGCCCTCCACGTCCGCCGTTGGGTTCGCCTCGGCGTAGCCAAGGTCCTGGGCATCCGCGAGCGCGTCCTCGAAGCTCTGGCCGCTCTCGGTCATCTGCGTGAGGATATAGTTCGTCGTGCCGTTGATGATGCCCATCACGCGGGTGATGTTGTTGGCCTGCATAGAGTCGAGAATCGTGCGGATGATCGGGATGCCTCCGCCGACCGTCGCCTCCAGATACAACCCAGCTCCCGTGGCCTTTGCCGCCTTTTCAAACGCGGGCCAGTTCTTGCTCATGACTTCCTTATTTGATGTGACAACCGTCTTGCCCGCCTCCAGCGCGCGTATGATAAACGTCTTTGCCGGCTCGATGCCTCCCATGCATTCAACCACGATATCGATCGCGGGATCGGAGACGATCTCGTCAAACGACGTGGTAAACAGCGCGCGCGGCGCAAGGTCGAGATTGGGTTCGTGTTCAGGATCAAAATCGCGCACGAGAATGCGGCCGACAGAGAGCTCAATGCCCTCTCTGTGTGCAATCTGCGCGCCATTTTCGCTGACGATGCGGTAGGCTCCGCTGCCGACTGTGCCAAAGCCCAACAGGGCAACTGAAAAGTGTTTCACATTTCCTCCTATGTGTGTCTCTCGCTTAGAAAAGAACGCTCTACGCGCTTTAAATCTATTGGTGCAAATAGCTGCAGCGTGTTTCTCTCGCCTAAAAAGAGCGCCCGCAAGCGCTCTTAAAAAAGCGTTCGGTGTAAAAAGCTACTCGGAAAGCGCGGCGCCGATGGCGGTTGCAAACGCCGCGTGGTCAGGCACGATGAACTTGACGTTGTGCAGGGCTGCGACTTCATCGAGACTGCGCTGCGCGATGGGCCAGTCCGTAATCGTGCCGACTAGCACGATAGTTCGGGTCAGATGTCGCTTTGCAGCGAACACCGCCATCACACCGATGGACTGGAAGATCATGTTGCACAATCCCGCTGCAACGTCCGCGCGCGCTGACTGCTCGGAGAGCTTGCTCATGTTGGCGACTGTCGCACTGGGTGTGAGGTGCGAGAGCGTGCCTTCAAAGACATCCCGCAGCTGCAGGTCGATGGCGTGCAGATCGCCGCTTGCCGCGAGCTGCTGCAGCTCGTCCATATCGTCCGTTCCGCAGAGCCTGCCGCTGAGGACCTTGAGCATGCCTCCGCCAAGGCCTGTGCCGCCGACGTGCCAGGCGCGAACGGGCGTGATGCGCGTAAACGACGTGCCTGTGCCGATGCTGACAACGAGCGTATTGGATTGTTTGACTAGCTTCGTTGCGCCGTGCGAAACAGACGTAAACTCGTCCCTCCGCACGGTCGGAATGCCATGCAGGTTTCCTTTGATAAACGAGGAGCCCACGCCGGTGATCGCAATGCGCTTCACGCCCGCGTAGCCGAAGCTCTCCAGCGCGTCTTCAAAGCTCTGCTCGTCGGGTTTTCTGTATTCCTTGACGCACTTGCCATTTTTTACCAGCGCGAATTTCGTGGTGGAAGCACCGATGTCGATGCCCAGCACGATCTCTCGCGGGCTGATGGCAGCGACGATGACGGGCACGAGCAGAATGGCCGCTACGAGCTCGATGGAGCCATTGACGCCGATGAGCGTGGCGTAGATGGTGCCAAGCAGCGGAAGCCCGATGAGCACCGCTGAGAAGAGTTTGAGCGCGGAGAGCACGAGCACGGTGTTGGTGAGAGTCGCCACCGTTGCGGAGAGCGCCGCGACGATGCCGGTACGCAGGCGGAGTTTGCGTAGCCACTGCGCCGTGAGGCCGCCGGCGATGCCGACGATCACGCGCGGCACGAGGCACACCATCGGGTTGACAAACGGCGCCCAGAGCGGGTTGGTCAGCGCGCGCAGCATGCATGTGATGCCCCAGACAAAGCCGAGCACCGCGCCATATTTCCAGCCGAGCATAACCGCGCCGACGGCGACGACGATATGCAGCGTCGTGATCTCCACCAGTCCATAGTTGATATATCCGGTATAAGGCACAACGGTCATCACGATGATGAGCGCGGAGAGGATCCCGGCGCGCACGAGGCTTCTCGTGTCGGTCTTCCGCTTTGTCGCAAGTTCCATTTTGTTTGCCTCCGTTTCTTTGTTGCGTACTATCGAGCACGTTGAGTTTCCATATTATATATCATCCGCGCGATGCATGCAACGAAAACCGCTTATTAATGAACAGAATCTCCAAAAATTTAGTCAACCTCCATTTACTCTGCCATGAGCAGTGATCCATCTCGTATATCAATTTTCTCTGATTTTCCTCTGTCAAAAGCCTCATGTTTCCGTTGACAGGGCACCCTTTCTCCGCTATACTTATTTTTGCATTTGTATTGTGCGGGGGAGCATAGCTCAGCTGGAAGAGCATTTGCCTTACAAGCAAGGGGTCACAGGTTCGAGCCCTGTTGTTCCCACCATTTTACATTGGCCCGGTAGTACAGTTGGTTAGTACGCCAGCCTGTCACGCTGGAGGTCAGGGGTTCGAGTCCCCTCCGGGTCGCCACTTTTTCTGCCTCGGTAGCTCAGCTGGTAGAGCAAGGGACTGAAAATCCCTGTGTCGGTGGTTCAAGTCCACTCTGAGGCACCAGAATTGCTGGCTGGTGTAGCTCAATTGGCAGAGCAGCTGATTTGTAATCAGCAGGTTGCGGGTTCGAGTCCCATCACCAGCTCCATTGTTTCCTTGAAAACCAAATTGCCAGTTTCACACACTTTCGTGGATGGGTTCCCGAGCGGCCAAAGGGAGCGGACTGTAAATCCGTTGTCGTAGACTTCGATGGTTCGAATCCATCCCCATCCACCAATTTTTTACTCTTGCAGGAATGGCGGAATTGGCAGACGCGCACGGTTCAGGTCCGTGTGAGGTCACACTCATGCAGGTTCAAGTCCTGTTTCCTGCACCAAACAAGAACAAGTCGGTTTTCCGGCTTGTTTTTGTTTGCAGAAACACATTTCATACGTATAATGAATTCAAACCAGTCCGTATAAGGAGATAACCACCATGCCCATCATCCGCCACACCAATTCCCCTGACGCCATCTGGACACGCAGACCCGATCACGATGTCCACGACTACGAAAAGATCGACCTTGTCTCTCGTACGGAGGCGAAAGGCTGTGTTGCCGCGCTCATCAAGCTCCCGCCGAAGAAAGCGGGCTTCCCCTACCATTACCACACGATCAATGAAGAGTGCTTCTTCATCCTCAGCGGCTGTGGTCTGCTCCGTACGCCCGAAGGCGAGCAGGAAGTCTCCGCAGGAGATTCCATCTTCTTCCCGACCGGCGAAACGGGCGCGCACCAACTCACGAATCTATCCGAAACAGAGCCTCTCATCTATCTCGATTTTGACACGTTCCATTATCCCGAAGTCTGCTTCTACCCCGACACGCAAAAGGTCGGCATCTTCGGCGAGAACATGAAGCAGGTTTACTACACAAAAGACCAGACAAAGTATTAGTCGTAAATCGTCAAAGGAGTATCTTTCATGTTTGAAGCGTTATATGCTCGAAGCGAAGACTG
>JAUYTF010000041.1 GCA_030695285.1 Eubacteriales bacterium
CTGGTGTTATGTGGACTATCAGGGCACGAAGGGCTATTGCTCCGCGTCCTACCTCAAGATCGGTTAAGCACTATACGCTGGGTGAAAGCGCGGGTTTTTCGCGCTTGCGTCTGCGAAAGGATTTCATAACCCATTGGATAAAAAGCTCCTCAACCGCATTTTTCTGCTCTCGACGGCGGGCGTGCTGCTCGTGCTTGGCACCATCGGCGCCCTGCGCGCCATGCGTCCGGAAGCGCAGACAGGCCCCGTGATCGTGGAGCAGGTCGAGACCGATCTGGTCAATATGGAAACAGTGGAGATGACGCCTGCGCCGACGGTGCAGCCCGTCACGTATCAAAACACCATGACGCTGCTGGTCGACCGCTTGCCGGTTATGACGCTCTCTTCTGAACTCGCGGCAAAGCAGATGCTCTGGGAATACTTGATTAGTAGCGCGACAGCGCCGGAGGGAGAGCAGTTTCTCTCCGCAAAATTTGACTGCGAGCTGATTTTGATTCAGGGCGACCCCCTCGTCAAACCGCTGGAAGCGGGCGAAGCGCTGAGCATGCTTGTGCAAAACCCGGCGATGGTACCCATCCGCCTGACCACGCTGCGCACCGAGAAGACGGAAACGGCCCCGGAGATCTCGCAAACCACCGAGCCGGCGCTTCCCAAAGGGGCGCGCATCATCAACCAGCTCGGCACGGGGGCGGTCTCGCAGACAAGCATGCAGGCGGTTTATCGTGCGGGTGCGCTGCTCGATACGGGGCCGCCCGAAACCAAGACGCTCCGCGTTGCGCGCGCAACCATCGTGCGCACGGGAACATATACCAAGAAGAACACATCCGGCACGCCGGATCGTCTGGAGGGCGTGGAGGGCAAGAGCAAGGGAGAGCTGAAGCTCGGCTATCCCATGCGCGGGCAGATTGTGTATCATTTTGGTTATGTGAATGGAAAGATGAACTACGGGCTGAAGATCAGCAACAGCGCGGGCGCCAACATCGTCGCCCCCGGGGAAGGGATCGTGGTGTATTGCGGGGAACGCGGGGCATATGGCTTCGTTGTGGATATCGACCACGGCAACGGCTTTGTGTCGCGTCTGACACACTTAAGCGACGTGCAAGTGGAGATGAACCAGCGCGTGTTTATCGGCGATGTGGTCGGCAAGCTCGCGGCGGATGCAGACGGAAAGAAACCGTTGCTGCACTACGAGCTCATCATCGACGGCATCCCCTACAACCCGCTGTTTTATATCGACTAACTCATTACGATCTAAAAAACTTCAAACGCAAAAAAGACAGGATGGCGCGTGCCATCCTGTCTTTTTGTTTCTTGCGTTTTGGGTTTGGGCGAAGCCCTTATAAAAGAATCCCCCTACATCATTTCGCTTAACCGCGCTTCCAGCTTCTTTTTCACCCGCTGGATGGCGTTGTCCACGCTCTTGGTCGTGATTTGCAGATGCTCTGCAATCTGCTGGTAGGAGTACCCGTAAAGGTAGAGCCCCAGCGCGCTGCGCTCCAGCTTGCTCAGCGAATGCTCGATGCTGTCCGCCACCGCAGCCCAGTTTTCTCTGCCGATGAGCACCTCCTCCGGATCGCTGATGCGAGAGCTCGTGAGCACATCGATCAGCGGACGCTCGGTGTCGCCTTCGTAGACCGAGCGGTTGAAGGAGATATAGGTGTTCAGCGGCATGTGTTTTTTCCGCGTGGCGGCCTTGATGGCGGTGATGATCTGCCGCGTGATGCAGAGCTCGGCAAAGCTGCGAAACGACGCCTGCCTGTCAAACTGATAGTCCACAACCGCCTTATACAAGCCGATCATGCCCTCCTGAATGATGTCTTCGCGATCCGCGCCGACGAGAAAATACGTGCGTGCCTTGCTACGGACGATCTGCTTGTAGCGCACATAGAGCGCCTCCTCGGCGCGCGCATCGCCCGCACGATGAAGGCGAAGCAGATCCTCGTCACTCAGCGCTTCGTGGTTCGTCATTCTGCCTCTTTCAGTCTGTGATTCTTTGGGATACTGTGCTTCGTAACGCTTTACTCCGCCTTGTCCTGCCTCTTTTTCTCAAACATGAGAATGCCCGCGGCAACGCCCGCGTTGAGCGAGCCGATCTGGCCGTATTGTGGGATCGAGATCAGGAAGTCGCATTTTTCGGTCACAAGCTTGCTCAAGCCGTCGCCTTCGCCGCCGATGACGAGCGCGAGCGGGCCGTTGAGCCCCTGCTTGGTCATGGGCTGACCCTTCATGTCCGCGCCCGTAACCCAGAGTTTCGCGCGCTTGAGTTCGTCGAGCGCCGCGGGGATATTTACTACGCGCGCGATCTTGACGTGTTCCGTCGCGCCCGCGCTGGCTTTGACGGTCGCCGCGGTGACGGAGGCGCTTCTGCGCTTGCCGATGATCACGCCGTGCGCACCCGCGCACTCCGCGCTGCGGATGATGGAGCCGAGGTTGTGCGGATCTAGGATGCCGTCGAGCACGACGACGAATGGCTCTTCGTTCTTTTCGCGCGCAACGGCGAGGATATCCGCGACGGTGCAGTATTCCACACCCGCGGCATACGCCACGATGCCCTGATGGTTGCCGGGCTTGTTGCCGTGGCCAAAGGGCAGGCAGATTTCGTCCAGATGGCGCTTGTCCACCTCGCGGATGACGAGCTTGCGCTCACGTGCGAGGCCGAGGATTTCGCGCAGGGAGCCGTCCGGTTCGCCGACCACTTCGACGCGGTCGATGCTGCGCTCGCTCTTGATGGCTTCCTTGACGGCGTTGCGGCCGAGGATGAGGAATGGCAGTTCGTCCGGCTCGCGCGTGTCGGTTTCGTTGTCAACGAGACGATCGCGCAGGCGTATTTCCTCAGTGCGGCGGTCGTCGAAAGACGCGGTTTTGTTGTAAGGCTTTTTGTCATAGGGACGGTTGCCCTGATAGCCCGCGCCCTGCGGCCTATCGCTGTACGGCTTTTTACCCTGATAGCCGCTGCCCTGCGGACGATCTGCGTAGGGACGGTCTCCCTGATAGCCCGCGCCCTGTGGCTTATCGCCATAGGTCTTTTTGCCCTGATACCCACCCTGCGGCTTGTCGCCATAGGATTTCTTTCCCTGATAACCACCCGATTTCGGGTAGCCGCCCTTTTTCTCGCCGGTGTGCGGAGCAGAGCCTTTGCCTTGACCGCTTCGGTCGGAGCCATACTGTTTCTGCGGCATGGAAGTGTTTCCTCATTTCAATTTCAAAAATAGTGTTGTTATGCTGATGGCTCTTATTGGACCGGCTTTTCCTCCGGCTGGAAATAAAACGTCATCAGTTCGCTGAGTCTTGCGTCCGCGCCGCTCAAAAAAAGCCAGCCGACCATCGCCTCTAACCCTGTCGCCGTGTGGTAGTCCGCGGCGGAGGCATTCTTGGGCATGGTGCCGCTGTGGGCGTTGCGCCCGCGGCGAAAAACGGCGGCTTCCTCTTCCGTCAGGTGGAGTTCCATCCTGTGGTATGCGGCGGCCTGCCCCGCCGCGCAAACGTATTTGCTCGCGGCGAGGTGCAGCTCGTGCGGAGAGCGCGCGAACTGGTCATTGAGGTAGATGCGCGCGTAGAGATCACACACAGTATCGCCGATCTGCGCGAGCGCCAGCGGCGAGAGCTGCCGCGGGTTTGCGCAGGAATCGGCTTTTGTAGCGCGCCTTATTTCGTCAATCATGGCCATACACAGTTATTTTATCCTTTTGTAAAATACAAAGCAAGTAAATTCACCTTACTGTGGAGAGCAAACGAAGGAACAAGCAAAAAATAAAGATATTTTACTTGACAACCGCGTGATAAGTGGCTAGAATAGCAAACAATATATGATATTCCAAAAGCTGTGAAGGGAACAAGACGTGGCCTCTTTCGCTCAGAGAACCGGCGGTTTGGTGCGAGCCGGTGCGACAGACCATGTGTATGGCTCATCCCGGAGCTTTTCGCCTGAACCATTGAGTTAGGGTGAAACGACTGACCCCGTTACCGGTCTAGGCCTTGATGGAGGCCAATGAGGGCGATTCGGGAAACCGAAGGCTAAACCAGGGTGGTACCGCGTGACACACGCCCCTGACCAATTCGATTTGGTCGGGGGCTTTTATTTTATCCTCTGACCGTTCATCAGAAAATGATTTGGTCAGGGGTGTCTCATATTATCCTCTGACCGCGAAAGAGAACAATTTGGTCAGAACGTTTCGTGGTTCTGACTGTGAAGCCAAAGAGGAGGAGATTACCCATGCAACACACATTTAAAAAGTATGTCCCGTTTGTACCGATCCGGCTGGACAAGCGCACATGGCCCGACAAACAGATCACCCAGGCACCCGCCTGGTGCTCTGTCGACCTGCGGGATGGCAACCAGGCACTGGTCGATCCCATGAACGTCGAAGAAAAGCTTCGGCTGTTTCATATGCTTGTGGAGATCGGGCTAAAAGAGATAGAGGTGGGTTTTCCCTCCGCTTCCGAAACGGAGTTTGCGTTTATCCGTACGCTGATCGAAGGCGGGCACATTCCCGACGACGTGACCATTCAGGTGCTGGTGCAGGCGCGCGCGCACCTCATCCAGCGCACGTTTGAGGCGATTGCAGGCGCAAAAAACGTCATCCTGCACTTCTACAACTCCACCTCGACCCTCCAGCGCAAGGTCGTCTTCCGCATGGAGATGGACGGCATCGTCAACATCGCGGTGGAGGCGGCGCGGCTGATTCGCAAACTCGCGGAACCCGTCATCGCGTCCGGCGTCAACCTGAGATACGAATACTCGCCGGAATCGTTTATGGGCACCGAGATGGACAACGCGGTCATGATCTGCCAGCGCGTGATGGAAGAGCTCCACGCCACGCCGGAGAGCAAAGTAATTCTGAATCTTCCATCAACAGTAGAAAACTGCATGCCCAACTACTTTGCAGACGAGATTGAGTATTTCATCGCAAACCTGCCTTCTCGAGACAGCGCGATCATCTCGCTCCATCCGCACAACGACCGCGGCTGCGGCGTTGCGACCGCCGAACTCGGCCTGCTCGCTGGCGCAGATCGCGTAGAAGGCACGCTATTTGGCAACGGGGAGCGCACAGGTAACGTAGACCTCGTCACCTTGGCGATGAATCTCTTTACCCAGCGGGTCGATCCGCAGCTGGACTTTTCGGACATCAACAAGATCAAGGAAGTCTTCGAGAGCGTCACCAAGATGCGCATTGGCGAACGCCAGCCGTATGCGGGCGAACTGGTGTTCACCGCGTTCTCGGGTTCGCATCAAGACGCGATCAACAAGGGCTTTAATTATATGAAGGAGTCCAAGAGCGATTATTGGGAGGTGCCGTATCTGCCGATCGACCCCGCGGACGTAGGCAGGCAGTATGAGCCGATCATTCGCATCAACAGCCAGTCCGGCAAAGGCGGCGCCGCGTTCATCATGCAGCAGAACTTCGACTTCGACCTGCCAAAGGCGATGCATCCGGAGTTTGGCTCGGTCGTGCAGAAGGAGACCGACCGCGTGGGCAAGGAGCTAAAACCCGATCTCATCTTCGAGCTGTTCCGCACGGAGTATGTCGATCTCGACGCGCCGTACCGCATGGTCAAGCATACCTTCAACGAGATCACGGACGCGGAGGGCAACTCCCACGTGACGTTCTCCGGCACGCTGGCGCATAAGGAAACGATGTTTGACGTGCTCGGCGAGGGCAACGGCCCAATCGACGCGTTCTTTAACGCCGTCCGCGGTCAGAAGATGGATAAATTCACGTTTGTGGACTACAAGGAGCACGCAATCCGCAGCGGCTCGGACTCCAAAGCGGTGGCGTATATCCACCTGCGCGCGCAGAACGGCAAGGATGTCTTCGGCGTGGGCATTTCGCACAACATCAGCCTAGCTCCGCTGCGCGGCATCCTTTCGGCGATTAACCGCGCGAAGCGCATGGAGATTATCTAAAACACACGCAAACAAAAATGGCAGGCCGGGAGGCCTGCCATTTGTTTTTGGAACGATTTGGGAGTTTGAGGGCGAAGCCCTCAATCAATGCCCGTTTCAACCAGACCCCGTTTTATACCATGAGTTCGCAGATGGCGTTGCTGAACGCAACCGGATCTTCGATGGGCAAACCCTCTATGAGCAGCGCCTGGTCGTAGAGCAGGCTTGCGTATTTTTCCACGCGCGCGTCGTCGGCGCCCAGTTTCGCGAGTATCGCGAACACAGGATGCGCGGGGTTGATCTCCAGCACGCGCTCGGCCTTTACCGACCCGTCGGACACTGGCATGCTGGCGAGCACCTTCTCCATCTCGATGGAGAGCGGGCCGTCGCTGGTTAGGCACACGGGCGAGCTCTTGAGCCGATCGCTGAGGCGAACGTCCTTGACCTTGCCGGAAAGCGACGCTTTCAGCGCGTCCAGAATATCCTTATTCTCCTCCTGCGCGCGCTCCTGCGCCTGTTTCTCCTCGTCCGAAACGAGGTTGAGATCGGCATCGGACACCGATTTGAACGTCTTTTCCATATAGGTGGCGAGCATTCGCACGGCAAACTCATCCACGTCGTCCGTCATGCAGAGAATATCATATCCCTGGTCGCGCACGCGCTCGGTCTGCGGCAGCTTCATGGCGCGCTCCACCGTCTCCGCCGAGACATAGTAGATGTGCTTCTGGTCTTCCTTCATCGCATCCACGTATTCTTTGAGCGAGACGAGCTTGTTTTCCGCCGCGCTGTGATAAAGCACGAGGTCGCTCAGGAAATCCTTGTTCATACCGTAGTCGCTGTAGAGGCCATATTTCACCGGCAGCCGGAAGCTCTTGTAGAACGCTTCATACTTCTCGCGGTCGTTGTCCATGAGCTTTTTGAGCTCGGATTTGATCCGCTTTTTGAGCGTGACGGCGATGGTCTTGAGCTGACGGTCGTGCTGCAAGAGCTCGCGCGAGATATTCAGCGAAAGATCGCTGGAGTCCACAAGGCCGCTGACAAAACCGAAATAGTCGGGCAACAGATCCGCGCATTTCTCCATGATCAGCACGCCGCTGGAATAGAGCTGCAATCCCCGCTGATACTCCTTGGCGTAGAAATCATACGGCGGATTTTTCGGGATATAGAGCAGCGCGTCGTAACTCACCACGCCCTCGCCGCTGAAGTGGATGGTGAGCAGCGGATCTTCATAGTCGTGAAACTTGCTCTTGTAAAACGCGTTGTAGTCCGTCTCCGTGAGTTCGCTCTTCGCTTTTTTCCAGATCGGGATCTGGCTATTGAGCGTTTCGTCTTCAGTGACGGTTTCGGTATCGCCCGGATCGCCGTTCTTTGCGCGCGCATGGGAGGACTCCATGCGAATTGGATAGCGGATATAATCCGAGTATTGCTTGACGAGCTGGGAGATGGTGTGCTGGCTTAAGAAGCGGTCATACTGCTCGTCTTCCGTGTTTGGCTTGATTTCGAGCGTGATGATGGTGCCGCACTCCGGTTTCTCCGCCTTGGTGATGGTGTAGCCATCGCGCCCCGCGCTCTCCCAGAGCCACGCTTCGTCGCTGCCATAGGCGCGGGAAAGCACACGCACCTCGTTTGCCACCATAAAGGAGGAATAAAAACCCACGCCGAACTGGCCGATGATATCCACCGCGTCGCTGACATCATGCTCCTTTTTGAATGCGAGCGTGCCGCTCTTGGCAATGGTGCCAAGGTTTTCGTCAAGCTCTTGCTTCGTCATGCCGATGCCGTTGTCCGAGATGGTCAAGATGCGCTTGTCCTTGTCCGCCGTGATGCGGATCTCGAAGTCCTCGCGGCTTTTGCCGACCTTGTCGTCCGTCAGCGAGAGAAAGTAGAGCTTATCGATCGCGTCGCTGGCATTGCTGATGAGTTCACGCAGGAAAATCTCCTTGTGCGTATAGATGGAGTCGATCATCAGGTCGAGAATACGCCGTGACTCTGCCCGAAATTGTTTCTTTGCCATGAGAATGCGCCTCCGTAATGCTTTGAAAATCGTATTAGCACTCATAATGTGCGAGTGCTAGTTTAGAATACTACGTAAGCGTTCTGTTTTCAAGCGCAGGCGCACGCTTCCACAATATTTTCACATTCTTGCAGGAAAGAACGCGAAAAAGACGGGGGAGTGCCCCGTCCTATGTAGTTTGCTCTCTTTTATGCGGGAATCGCCTGTGTCTCGGCAGAGACCTCTTTCAGCAGGGTCATGAACTCCTCGCCGGTGATGGTTTCGCGCTCTAAAAGGTGCGCTGCGAGACTGTGCAGCAGCGATTCGTTGTCCTTCAATATCTGCCGTGCCCGCTGATGCGCGCGCTCCACGATGGCGATGACCTCCGCGTCCACGCGCGCTGCGGTGTCTGAAGAACAGGTCATAGCGCCCTCCTGCGCGAGATATGGGTTGTTCTGGCACTCGAGCGCAACCATGCCAAAAGCGTCACTCATGCCGTAGCGCACGACCATCGCGCGGGCAATGCGCGTGGCCTGCTCGATATCGTTGCTAGCGCCCGTGGTGATGGTGCCAAACACGGTCTCCTCTGCGGCTCTGCCGCCGGTGAGGGTGGCGATTTTGTTTTCCGCCTCCTCCTTGGTCATGAGATAGTGCTCGCTTTCGTCCACCTGCATGGTGTAGCCCAAAGCCCCGCTCGTGCGCGGTACGATGGTGATCTTGTGCACCGGCGCGCTCTCGGTCTGCTTGGCGGCAACCAGTGCGTGGCCGATCTCGTGATACGCCACGATACGCTTCTCCTTTGGGGAGATGACGGCGTTCTTTCGCGCATAGCCCGCGATGACCACCTCCACGCTCTCCTCGAGATCCGCCTGCTCGACGATGTCACGCTGCATACGCACGGCGCGCAGGGCAGCTTCGTTGATGATGTTGGCCAGATCCGCGCCCGAAGCGCCGCTGGTCGCGCGCGCGATTGCCTCAAAGTCCACCAGTTGGGATATCTTCACGCCGCGGGCATGCACTTTGAGGATGTCCGTGCGTCCTTTCAGGTCCGGCAGCTCCACGTGGATGCGTCGGTCAAAGCGGCCGGGTCGCAGGAGAGCTGCGTCGAGCGAATCCGGACGGTTGGTTGCGGCGAGGATGACGACGCCCTTGCGCGCGTCGAAGCCATCCATCTCGGTGAGCAGTTGGTTGAGTGTTTGCTCCCGCTCGTCGTTGCCGCCGAGCGCGCTGTCGCGCCGTTTGCCGATGGTGTCGATCTCGTCGATGAACACGATGCAGGGCGCTTTCTGCTCCGCCTGAGAGAAGAGGTCGCGCACCTT
>JAUYTF010000069.1 GCA_030695285.1 Eubacteriales bacterium
GTATCAGCGTAAGCCGCATGGGGCTCATCAACCATGAAACACTGCTGCTGGATATCGAGATGGACGCGATTCTCGCAGTCGCCATCGGTGGAAACGCGCTTGGCGGCGGTAAATTCAGCCTCACAGGCTCGGTCATCGGCGCGTATATCATTCAGGCGCTGACCATCACGCTCTACGCCATGAAGGTTTCTTCCACCGCGGTGAAGGCGTATAAGGCAATCGTCATCATCGCAATCGTCGTGCTGGGCTCTCCTGTGGTGCAAGGGTATCTGCTCCGGCTGCGCGATACGCTGTTCCAAAAAAAGAAGAAAGCAACGGAGATGCAAGCGTATGGAGACTAATAAAAGATTGCGAGCCCTTTCAAGCGGGAAAAAACAGCGGGAACCAATCTCCAACACCAATCTGCTGCTGATCATCACGGTGCTCACGTTCTTCGGTATGTATGGGATGGCGATGTCGGTCTGGGGCGGCGGGTTTCTCAATCCGCAGCAGTTTTTGGATCTCTTTAACAACAACTCGTTTCTCATCGTCGTCGCTTGCGGCTTAACCATCGTCATGATCGCGGGCGGCATCGATATCTCCGTCGGCGGCATCACCGCGCTGGTGACGATGGCTTGCGTGGTCTATTTGGACGACAAGGGCGGCAGCGTCGCGGGCTCTCTCGCGCTCGCGCTGGGCATCGGTACGGCTTTTGGTCTCGTGCAGGGGTTTCTTGTGTCCTATCTGGAGATACAGCCATTTATCGTGTCGCTGGCTGGCATGTTTTTTGCCAGAGGCATGACCACCATCGTCAGCGTCGCGCCCCGCACGGCGGAGCACGCGGCGTTTCTCGTGCTCAAGCAGTTTCGCATCGTAATCCCCGGCATCGGCTCCTATGGCAAGACGGGCAATTTCATCCCCGCGCGCATCGAGCTGGGTGTGGTGATTGCGCTTGCGGTCGTGCTACTGGTGTTCATCGTGCTCAAGTGGACGCGGTTTGGCCGAAACCTCTACGCCATCGGGGGCAATAATCAGAGCGCGCTTATGCTCGGCATCAACGTCAAGCGCACGCGATTTTTCTCCTATCTGCTCAGCGGCGTGCTCTCCGGCATCGGCGGCTATGTATACCTGCTGCACACGGGCGCGGGCAACGCCAGCAACGCCAGCGCGGCGGAGATGCAGGCCATCGCCTCCGCGATCATCGGCGGCACGCTGCTCACCGGTGGTGTGGGCAACGTCATCGGCACGCTATTTGGCGTGCTCTCGCTCAAGACGATCAACAACATCGTCATCGCCTCGGGGTTGCGGGAGCCATATTGGCAGAGCATCACGACAGGATTGATGCTGTGCTTCTTTATCCTGCTGCAAAGCGTGATCCTCAAGATACGCGAAGGCAGCGGTTCAAAGAGAGACTAACATAAAGTACGGATAACGACTTCTCAGGATAATCGCTGAGGAGTCGTTTTTTGCGGCAATCCCGCAGAGCATAATTATAAAAATTATTGGCATAAATATAATATTTAGCTTTCCTATTGTTCTTGATTGTGTTATATTTCTCGCTAAAGAAAAAACTGCGTGCGGCAACTGTGAAAACGGCATGCGGATGAACGCAATCGTTCGTTCTTAGCGAAAGATGCGCGAGTTGAGCGGAAGCGGCAAAGGATAGGAGGAAACGGATGGAGCAGCCAAGATACCTGATCCTGGAAAACGGGCAGGTGTTTCGCGGGCGGCCATTTGGCGCAAGCGGCCAGGTGATTGCTGAAATTGTATTCACAACTGCCATGACCGGATATCTGGAAACGTTGACCGATCCGAGTTATTACGGACAGATGGTGGTTCAAGCATTTCCGTTGATTGGCAATTATGGTGTCATTCCCGCCGACTTTGAGGCGGAAAACCCCGCGTTGAAAGCGTATATCGTTCGTTCTTGGTGTCAGGTGCCTTCTAACTTTCGAAGTGTTGAAGACCTTGACACTTTTTTATTGTCCAGAGGAATCGTAGGACTTTGGGACATCGACACCCGCGCGCTGGTCAAGATTATCCGCGAACACGGCGTGATGAACGCGCTGATCACAGATGATCCGAACCCGGATGAAGCAACTCTGCAAAAGCTTCGCAGCTATCGCCTCACGGGCGCGGTGGCGGCAGTTAGCGGCACGAGCACTGTAACCCTGCGCGCAAGCGCGGCAAAGCGGCATGTGGCACTCTGGGACTTTGGTGCAAAACGCAATATCGTAAACGAGCTGGTTAAGCGCGGCTGCGACGTGACGATTTTGCCCGCAAGCGCGACGGCTGAGGAAATTCTCGCGACGAAACCTGACGGCATCATGCTCTCCAACGGCCCGGGCGATCCGGCGGAAAACACCGCGAGCATAGAAGAGCTCGCAAAGCTCTGCGCGGCGAACGTGCCGATCTTTGGTATCTGCCTTGGCCATCAGCTGCTCGCCCTTGCGCGCGGGGGAGAGACCATGAAGCTCAAATACGGCCATCGCGGCGCGAATCAGCCCGTGCAGGAGAACGCGACGAAGAAAGTCTACATCACGAGCCAGAACCATGGCTACGCGGTGAAGACGGCATGTCTGCCAAAACAGTCCCGCGTGAGCTTTCAAAACCTGAACGACGGCACCTGCGAGGGCATGGAATACCTCGACATCCCCGCGTTCTCGGCGCAGTTTCATCCTGAGGCATGCGCAGGCCCGCTGGACACGCGCTATCTGTTTGACCGGTTTATCGATTTGATGGACGGCGTGCGGGAAACCGTAAAGATCGGGTAACACAGGGTTTTCGACAAAGGAGTAAACTATGCCACTGGATCAACACATCAAGCGCGTGATGGTCATCGGTTCCGGACCGATCGTGATCGGCCAGGCAGCAGAGTTTGACTATGCGGGTACGCAGGCCTGCCGCGCGCTGCGCGAAGAGGGGCTGGAGGTCATTCTGGTCAACTCCAACCCCGCGACGATCATGACCGACCGCGCAATGGCGGATCATATCTATATCGAGCCGCTCACGCTGACCACTCTCAAACGCATCATCGAAAAAGAGAAGCCGGACAGCCTTCTCTCCACGCTCGGCGGGCAGACGGGGCTGACGCTCTCGATGCAGCTGGCGAAAGACGGCTTTCTGGAAACTCGCGGGGTCAAGCTGCTTGGCGCCAATCCTGAAACCATCGCCAAGGCCGAAGATCGCCAGCTCTTCAAGGACGCAATGATCGAGATCGGCCAGCCGGTGATCCCCTCGCTGGTGGTGACGGATCCTTCCGCCGCGCTCGCGTTTGCAGAGGAGATCGGCTATCCGGTGATCGTCCGCCCCGCGTTCACGCTCGGCGGCTCCGGCGGCGGCATCGCCGAGACGCAGGAGGAATTGCGAGAGATCGCGACCAACGGCATCCGGATGTCGCCGATTCACCAGATTCTGGTGGAGAAATGCATCTCCGGTTGGAAAGAGATCGAGTTTGAAGGCATGCGCGACAAGAACGGCAATGTTATCACGATTTGCAGCATGGAAAACTTCGACCCTGTCGGCGTACACACGGGAGACAGCATCGTGATTGCACCCGCGGTGACGCTTTCTGACCGCGAATATCAAATGCTGCGCACGGCGACGCGCAACATCATCGACACCCTTGGCATCGAAGGCGGCTGCAACTGCCAGTTTGCGCTGCACCCCACCAGCTTTGACTATGCGGTGATCGAGGTCAACCCGCGCGTTTCCCGCTCCTCCGCGCTGGCTTCCAAGGCGACGGGATATCCGATTGCCAAGGTCGCAACCAAGATTGCCATTGGCTACACACTGGACGAAATAAAAAATGCGGTGACAGGCAACACCTCCGCCTGCTTTGAGCCCGCGCTGGACTATGTCGCGGTCAAGCTGCCAAAATGGCCGTTTGACAAGTTTGTCTATGGCAAGCGCACGCTCGGCACGCAGATGAAAGCGACAGGCGAGGTCATGGCAATCGGGTCCACTTTTGAGCAGGCGATCATGAAGGCGGTGCGCGGCGCGGAGATTTCGCAGGATAGCCTGAACATGGCAAAGCTAAAAGACAAGACCACGGAGGAGATTCGGGAGCTGCTGCAAAACTGCGACGACGAGCGCCTGTTTGTGGTGTTTGAATCGCTCAAACGCGGCATTTCGATGGACGATATCCACCAGATCACGATGATTGACATCTGGTTTCTCGCAAAGCTC
>JAUYTF010000071.1 GCA_030695285.1 Eubacteriales bacterium
CCAGAGCCGGGGCGCCACAAACTCCGCAAACAGGCCGTATTTGTCCAGCATGGCCTTGACGTCCTTGGCGTAGTCGATGATCGCCTTGTCGGACATGTTGTTCATATCCGGCACCGCGTCGTCGTCGTGAAACTGCACGCCGTGCATGCCGATTTCGGCAAATTTCTTGATCTTATCCTCGATCGAAATGCTGGGGCGGATGCCCGGGCCAAATGTCTCGTTGCCCTCGTGAACGTTCCACGGACCTACTGTGAATCGAAATGTACTCATCGCGAAAACTCCTTTCGTAATTTACAAATCCGGCATCGCACGATAAAATTTCTGCCGCGCAAGTTGTTTCTCCGCGCGGCAGTTTTCTTTTAGTCGCGCCAAGCCTCTATCAGGTCAGCACTACCGCTGATCTCGAAAAAGTCTCTCAGCATCTGTCGTGTCGTTTCATATAGGGTCTTTTGCCCTTCCTCTTCTCCGCCTTGCGCAAGACCGTTTTCATACGCTTGCCGGATCTCCGTGCCGACATTGATCTTCACAATGCCGTTTTGCACCGCTTCCTGGATGCTCTCTTTCCGGATGCCCGATCCGCCATGCAGCACAAGCGGGATGTCGGTTGCCTCTTTCAGTTTTCTCAGGTGAGCGATATCGAGCCGTGCCTGCGGTTTGGCTTGCCCGCGCGTCGCTTCCGATATAGCGCCGTGAATATTTCCGATCGCAACAGAAAGCCAGTCGCAGCCGCTCTCGCGAACAAATCGCACCGCTTCTTCGATTTTTGTGAACCCCATACCGGACGCGAGCAGCTCTTCATACGGCGGCATCGGTCCATCCTCATGCCCCATCACAGCACCAAGCTCTGCTTCGCATGGCAGCCCGGCCGCGTGCGCGAGCTTTGCAACTTCTGCGGTCGCGCGGATGTTCTCTTCCAGCGAGAGCCGGGAGCCATCCACCATGACAGACTGATATCCCGCCGCTATCGCGCGATTCACGATGTCCACGCAATCGACAGGCTTGTGGTCTTCGTCGATCACGGGAACGTGATCCAGATGCAGGCGAACATGCCTCTCGTCGCTCCATCGCTTGTACTCTTCGCTGATGGTTTCCAGGCTGATCGCACCGAACTTCTCCCACTCCACCCTTGCAAGCTCAACGAGAGCAAAGGCATTCTCATCCCGCACGGCCGCGATCACCGGCTGCACCATCGGCGGGTAAGGAACATTGAACGCCGGGATGGCAATTTTCTTGCTTCGCGCTATTTCTAAGATTTGTTTTGTGTTCTTCATTGTTTTTCTCCTTGTTGAAAACTATGATCTGTTCTTTTAAAATTCGGCACTCGATGCGCGGATTACATTCTCATGCTTAAATGATGTGAAAATGGCAAACGCAGACGGTTTTTATGATCAGCAGTAAATGATGTGCACGTCGCGAAACGCTGTCTGTTTACCCGTCGTGTTGTGTTGTTTTTTCCGCGCGCTTGTCCCTGCTCCAGAGCACAATCTGCAGTGCGAATATGATCACAAGCGGAACGATACAGGCAGCAAGCACTGGTTTCATGCTAGTTGTGACATCCGCAATACTGCCCATCACAAGCGGCAGCAGAATGCCGCCCAACCCGCCAAATGACATCAGTATTCCGAAAACAGTCGCCTGATAGTGCGGAAATTTTCGGCTGCCTGCGGCCAATAACGTCGGGTAAACCGCGGAGCATCCAAGCCCCATCACGCCAAACGAGACGATCGAGAGCGCCACGCCGTTCGTTGAGAGGCATATGGCAAGCCCTGCTGCGGTGATCAGCGTCAGAACGCCGACAAGCAGATGCGGATTTTTCCGAATCCGCGCCGCGATCAGCCGCCCGGCTGCGGCAAACAGCCAAAACACCGACAGCGCAAGCGTGATGTGCAGCGTGTTTTGGGTTATCACACCGATATAGCGGGATACATAGAACGTCAATCCCGCTTCCACGGCAAAGTACATCATCAGCGAGCAGCTCAGCAACAGCAGCGCGCCGCTTTTGAGCAGGCGCAGCGTAACAGGACGCCGTGTTTCCGGCTTCTCGATGCGATTCGGGTAAACGGGCAACGGGTAACTCAAGCGTAGGAATATCACAAACAGCACGACAAGCAACACGATGTTCAGTGCCATGACCGCCGTCCAATCCTGGAAGAGTTTGAGCAAGCCCATCGCCACAAACGGCCCCGCAATCGTGCCGATCGCATAAAACAGGCGGGAATGATTCAACACTTTGTTTGCGTTTTCTGGGTCGACTTCCGTTAAGATGGAGGACAGCGTCATCTCAAACACTCCAAAAGCGAGGCCGGAAACGAAGAAACCCGCGCCTATACCTGCCGCGCTTCGGCTCAACAGCGCCAGCGCAAACCCGGCTAACATGCCAGCAAACGCAAGCGTAACCACCGGCCTTCTGCCGAAGCGATCCGTTGCCTCCCCTGTCAAAATCGGGCTGATCGTAAAGCCGACAAACGTCATGGTAATAATCAGGCCCAGCGCCGTGTTCTTCAGCCCGTACTTGAGCCCGATTTCGCCAACTACGCGCTGGAGCATCGAGAAATATAGCCCCAGAAAGAGAAAAACCGCAAAAAAATATGCGATCGTTACTTTTTTCTGTCTCATTGTTGCGCCTCCTGCGTTTCTCATCGGTATTGTTACGACGCGCTGCCACGCAGTTCCTTTGTTTGATCCG
>JAUYTF010000360.1 GCA_030695285.1 Eubacteriales bacterium
ATGAGGCAGTCGGGCGCATTGCAAGGCTGCAGTGCAAGACCGCCTGCGTCGGCTGCAAGAGATGCGAGAAAGCGTGTCCCACCGAGTCCATTAGGGTGGTCAATGGCGTCGCAGTCATCGACGAAAACACCTGTACGCGCTGTGGCGCTTGCATCCCCGTCTGCCCGATGCACTGTATCGTCAACTTCTATGAGCGGGACAATCAAGACAGAGCCTAGGTTTACCGGCGGCTCAGCAGGAGATGCGCAGTTTATCACACAAAAAGCGTTTGCGCGCATAAAAAATCCGCCGTTTGGCGGATTTTTTGATAGACTGCATTTGAGGATAACGAACGACGCTAGAGACCGTTCGGGCTGTTTTGATCCGGTGCTTCCGCTTCCTCGTCAAACTCCCCGTTTGGCACGAACTCGACGGGGTTTAACCTGCGTTTCTTTGCTTTGACTGCGAGAATCACGATTGTTACGATCAGCGTGGCAAACAGGATGAGTATGCTGACTCCGACCTTCACGGCGTTGTAGATGCCCGTGGTGGTGCTGAAATAATAGCGCAAAAATCCAAAGCTTGCGGGCGTGTTGTAGTCGCTGTAGCGCACATGGAGCGTTTCATAATCCCGCACGTTGTGCTCCGAAAAGCGGAAGAGCCGCACGCCGCGGACATCCTGCGCGCCATAGCTCGTATAGGTGCTGCCCGGCGCGTTGGCGATGTCGATGCCCTCCACGCTGCCGATGAATGAGTTGATGTGGTCGTGTCCGTTCACAGTGAGAAACACATCCCCGTTGGCGAGAAACGCGTCAAACAAGCCGTAGTTTTCGCTGGAGGGGCAGGGGGCCTCGTTGATCTCCCCGGCAAAGACTGTTTCCTCATTCGGCACGTAATATTTTCCTTTGCCGACGCCAACGCCTTTGAGCGCGCCCTTTGTCCCCTTGGGAACCTGCGTCAGCAGCTCATAGACCTCCGGCACGGGGATATGGCAAAACGCTACCGAAGGCAGAGCTTGCCCGTCGTTTTCCGACTTGAAAGATGCGCTCTGCTCGTTATACCAGGCGACCTGCTCGGCCGAGACGGTGTCATAATCGCCGTTTGTCAGATAGGAGCCGGAGTCGAAGAAATACAGCACCATTCCATTTTGGCCGCTTTCCTCCGGATAGACTGGCAACGCAAATGCGCCGTCTTTCGTGGAGTTGCTGCCATAGGAGACCGCGATACAGTTATCGTAGCTTTCGTAAATCTTCACCTGCTCCTTGATCGAGAGCGGCGCTTCGTAATCATGATTGCCGAAGACTACAACAAACGGGATTCCGCTCTCGGCGATGGGTGCGAGCAGCGTGCGCAGTGCGTCTTGGGTGTTCTTCGCGCCGTTGCCGAGGCGCAGCACCGGGCTGGAACCCTCCAGCTGATCGCCAAGCAGCACGATCAGGTCTGCGGGATAGTCGCGCATGACCTGCGTTGCGCCGCTGATGACGAGCGCTGTTGTAAACTGCGTTTCCTGTAGATCCGCGAGGATGAGCACGGTAAGCGTGCCGTCCGCGCCAAAGTACAGGCCAGCAGGCGAATTCTCTTCGGCATGCGCAGCACCCGTGACGGGCAGCAGGCAGACGCCGAGCATCAGAATCAGGGCAGCAAAGCCGATCAAACGTTTTTTCATCTGTTAAGCGTACGGCATAGGCCGAGGTCTGTCAAGGACAGCGATTCTTCTGTTTGCAAAAATTCGATCTTTCGCCGCTTTTCGAGGAATCAAAAGCGCCGTCCTGCGCTCTCTTGACATACGCGGAGCGTTTTGCGTAGCAAAGCGACGCGTTTCCAGGAGAATCGGGCGGTTATTCGTGTAATCATTGTATTTTTCGTCGCGATTTTGTACAATAATTGAGCCGCGGGCGCAACGTGATTCCTGCGTATCGACAGAAGGAATGTGAAGTAAGCAAAATGGATTATGCAAAAGAGATCCTAGGGAATAAGATACTGATTGCGGCGCTGATCGGCTGGGCAATTGCGCAGCTGGCAAAAGCGATCCTGTACACCATCGTCAACCGCGAGTTCAAGTTCGAGCGGCTCGTTGGTAGCGGCGGCATGCCTAGCTCGCATGCGGCAACGGTATGCGCGATGACCACTGCGGTTGCCATGCAGTTCGGGCTTGCTTCGTTTGAGTTTGCGATCTCGTTCGTACTCTCATCCTTGGTGCTGCACGATGCGCGCGGCGTCCGCCAGGAGGCGGGGAAGCAGGCTGTGACCATCACGGCCATCATCGATCATCTGATCAAGGAAGGCACGATCATCGAGCTACCGGAGTGGGAGCTCAAGGAACTTATCGGCCACACACCGCTGCAGGTGCTCATCGGTTCCATCGTTGGCATCGGTGTCGGTCTCTGGTTTGGCTAAACGCGGAAAGGAGCGTGCTACCATGTGTGGGCGGTTCTATACAGATTTTGACGATGCACAGTATCGCGAAATGCTGGCGATGCTCTACATCAAAAGCGAGCGGGACGCGAGTCTACTGATGCTCAAGAACGGCGAAGTGTTTCCGACCGACCGCGTCGCTGCACTGGATGCGCGCGGCTCTCGTGTGATGCGCTGGGGGTTTGCGCGCTTTGACGGCAAGGGGAAGGTGATCAACGCCAGAAGCGAAACCGCGCTGGAGAAGAGCATGTTCCGCGCGCCGATGATGACCGACGCTGCTCTACCGCATACCGGACGCTGCCTGATTCCCGCGAGCGGATATTTCGAGTGGGAAACACGCGAGAAACAGAAGATCAAATACAAACTGCGCCCCGCGCGGGAGGGACTGTTCACCTTTGCGGGGCTTTACCGTTCCGAAGCGGAAACGGATACGCCTGTGTTCGTTATCCTCACTGCGTCGGCTAGCGGCGGGATTTCGTTCATTCATGAGCGCATGCCGCTGATACTCTCGCCGGAGCAGCGGGAAGCGTGGCTCAACGACGCAAACCGCGCGGCAATGCTGCTGCAGGAGGGCGCACAGGACATCCTCTACGAACCTGCGATCTAGCAAGCACCCGAACAAAGCCACGATCTGTGAACAGACAAATCCTGACAAGAAAAGACAGGACGTAAAAGCCGTGGTTTGATACGATATCCCGCATAAGGGAGTCAGGCAGAAAACGAATCAAGCAAAGGGAGAACCGCATGGAACTAGTCGAGAGCCTCAATGCCGCGCTACAATACCTGGAAAAGCACCTGCTGGACGAAACGGATAGCGCTAAGGCCGCGCGGCATGTCGGCCTCTCGCGCTTTTATCTGGAGCGGACGTTCGCTGCGTTGACGGGTATGAGCGTGAGCGAGTATATCCGCGCGCGCAGGCTCACACTTGCGGCACAGGCGCTGCTTACAGGAGATCAGAAGGTGATCGACCTCGCGCTCAAGTATGGTTACGACACACCTGAGAGTTTCACCAAAGCGTTCTCGCGCTTCCACGGTGTCACGCCGTCGAGCGTGCGGCGTATGAGCACGTTGCTTCGCTGCCAAAACCCCCATGTTATATCGATCAAGATGGAGGGTGCGAATATCATGAACTACAAGATTGAACAGATGGATGCGTTTACCGTGGTGGGCGCGGAGCAATCGTTCCAAATGGACACCAGCACGAGGGAGATCCCGAAATTCTGGGAAGCGTTTTTCCAGCAGGGGCTGCATGAAAAGGTGATCCCGATGTTCGGCATCTGCTTTGACGCGGACGCGAGCGGAAATTTTCCGTATCTCATCGGCGAAGTACTCAAAGACGGCAAAGAAGTGCCACAGGGGCTCACCACACGTGAGATCCCCGCGCACCAGTGGGCCCGCTTTTCCTGCATCGGCCCCATGCCGGGCGCGATCCAGAGCATGACAAAGCAGATCTACTCTGAGTGGCTACCGACGAATGGCACCTATGAGGTTGCGCAATACATGGAGATCGAAATGTATTCCGAAGGCGACACCACCGCCGCGGACTACTATAGCGAGGTCTGGATTCCGGTCAAGAAGAAAGCATAATTCGGGACAAACAAAAACGGAACCGTTTGTATGGCGGTTCCGTTTTGTTATGCCTCGTTTTTACGCTCTGCCGTACATCTTCGTCATGACGCTGATCTTCTCGATCAGTTCGTCCGTGATTTCACCGGGGAGTAGGCGCCATTTCCAGTTGTTGCCGCCGAGCGTACCGGGGACATTCATCCGCGCCTCTCCGTTGAGGCCGAGGTAATCCTGAATCTGCGCAATGAACAGGTCAGCCACCGATCCCATGCCGCCGCGCAGCATCCCCCAAACGTATCCTTCCTGTTCATTCAGCCCAAGATAACGCTCAGAAAACGCGGCATCTTCAGGATCCGCTTCGGAAAACCAGGCAGCCACTGTAGTATTGTCGTGCGTGCCCGCGTAACAGACGCAGTGATGATCGTACGTGTGCGGCAGATAGTTGCTCGGCTCTCGCGCATCAAAGGCAAACTGCAGCACCTTCATGCCCGGGAAGCCGCTGCCATCGAGCAGCTGGCGCACCTCTTCGGTGAGGAAGCCTAAATCCTCGGCGATGATTTCAAACGCGGGAAACTCCGCTTTTAGTAGATCGACAAAGTCTTCGCCGGGGCCTTTGACCCACGCGCCGTCCCGCGCGGTTTCGGCGTTTGCGTCGACACTCCAGTAGGACGACAGCCCGCGAAAATGATCGATGCGTACGCTGTCAAAAAGGGTGCTTGCCGAGCGTATGCGGCGCATCCACCAGGCGTAGCCCGTCCGTTTCATGTAATCCCAGTCATAGATCGGGTTACCCCAGAGCTGGCCGTCTGCCGAGAAATAGTCCGGCGGGACGCCTGCTACGCAGCGCGGGCGGCGCTCCTCGTCGAGCTGAAACTCCTCGGGTGCACTCCAAACATCTGCCGAGTCGAGCGGAACGTAGATCGGCAGATCGCCGACGATCTTGATGCCGCGCCCGTTGGCGTAGCTGCGTAGGCTGGTCCACTGCTGATAGAACAGGTGTTGCACAAACTGATAAAAATGGATACTATCGCCCAGCCGCTCTCGCGCGGTCTGCAAAGCCGCCGCCTCGCGCATGCGCACCGCATACGGCCAGTTTTCCCATGCGACGCCGCCGTTTTCATCCTTGAGCGCCATAAACAGCGCATAATCATCGAGCCAGTCCGCGTTTTCCGCGGCAAAGCGTTCAAGCGCCTGCATGCGCTCCCCGTTTTCCTTCGCGCGCGAAAACGCCGCCAGCAGGACGGGAAAGCGCCGTACAAATATCGTGCCATAGTCTACCTGCCGTTGGGTGTCACTCCATTGAGTCGACGCAATCCAGCCGCGATCGAGCAGCCCTTCGTCGGCAAGCCGGTCGAGGTCAACGAAATACGGATTCCCCGCGAACGCGGAAAACGACTGATACGGAGAGTCGCCATAGCTCGTTGGGCCTAGCGGCAGCACCTGCCAGTAGCGCTGGCCTGCGCGCGCGAGCTGATCGACAAAATCATACGCAGCCTGCCCGAACGTGCCGATGCCGAAGGGGGAGGGCAACGATGTAATATGCATGAGAATGCCTGAAGAACGTTTCATAACATTGCACCGATTCGAACAAATTTCGTTTCATTATATCGCGTTTCGCCACAAGCGCAACAAAAAATGCGCAAGATCAAGCAAGGGAGGCTTCAATCACCTCCAAAGCAATCGGATTTTCACGGTTGT
>JAUYTF010000074.1 GCA_030695285.1 Eubacteriales bacterium
GAGTCATACCGACTTTATAATAGTAATATGCAACTTTCACATATTCATTATTGCGAATTGTTTCAGCCACTTGCTCACCTGCTTATCGTACCCGAATATTATAATTAATTATACCATCGATTTTATAATTTTCCAGTATGATTCGATCCGCAGTTCGTAAATTGTTATCCAAAGAGCACACGAATTTCAACCAAAAAGAAGCACTTGCCGATTTGAAATGAGTTTCTGCTGTTTGAGATTGTTGAAGTATGCTCTAAGGCCATATATGTGATCAATCGCTTAATCAAGTTGCAGAGATAAACTAGACGTTAGCGAAGGGACTGCAACGAGTTCCATCCGCACAGCGCTACTTTCATACCTCAATCCGGCCGATTTGACCAAAAATCCGGCTTGGAGGCGGTCTGAACATCGATTTTTTCTCATTCCGCCTGAACTGCTCTTTGTATGCCAGCTCATTTCGCAAATGATCCCACAGGCTATTCTGCTAACACGATTGCCTGATATGGCAAACAGTGAAGCTTCGTCCCGTCTAGCCGAAGTTGGGTGTAATTACATAACAGAATTTTTTCTGGTGAAAACGGTAATTCAATCGTTTGTTCTTGATTTGAGAAATTGCAGACAACAAGAGCTCGCTTTTCGCCATACGTCCTCAAATAGACGAACATATCATCATTGGATTCAATCGGCTGAAAATCACCATAAACAAACAAATCTTTGATTTTTCTGTCTTTTCTAAGCGATATAAGTCTTTTATAAAAATTGAGGAGAGAGTCGTCTTTAGCTTCCTGTGCCTCTGCATTTAAACATGTATAATTCGGATTAACTGCAATCCACGGGGTAACAGCAGAAAACCCGGCATTCACTGAATCATTCCACTGCATCGGGGTGCGTCCGTTATCCCTCGTCGTATGCTTAAGGCCTTCAAGCACACTCGTTTTCGACCCCCCGATGTCAATAGACTCTTGGTAGCATTGGATCGCCATGATATCTCGAAAATCATCAAGCCCATTGAATGGATAGTTTTCCATTCCGATTTCCTGACCCTGATAAATGAACGGAGTGCCCCGTAGAAGAAAATATAGTGTGGCAAGCATCGTCTTGGGATAATCGTGGAAAGCATCGAGGTCTTCGGGCTTAATATACTTGGATGGGCTACGCGGCTGATCATGGTTCTCCAAGAACACCCCGAGCCATCCGCCCTTTTGAGATTCTATTTGGCTTTCGAAGATTCTCCTCTTGAATTCACCAACGGACCATTCTGGATTGTATTGATTCATATCCGCATAGCTGAACTCAAAAATCATTGAGAAATAGCCGTTTTTTCCGCAATAATCTGCAATTTGCTCATTGGGCACTCCGGGAGCCTCCGCAACTGTCATACAATTGCTTCTCTTGAACGTTTCGTTTTTAAGTTCCGTTAAGAAAGCGTCAATTCCGGGGTAATTCTCCAACTTCTCAATCGGATACAAGCCATGATCCAACGTCGGATAATGATTTTGAAACGTAGTATCCTTCTTTATAAAGGTAATGGCATCAACTCGAAACCCGGCGATCCCTTTATTTAACCACCAGTTTGTCATTTTATAAATTTCGGAACGCAGTTCTTTGTTTTCCCAATTCAAATCAGGCTGTTTTTTTCCAAAGGTGTGATAATAGTAACGGTCGTCGCCAACAGCTTCCCATACGGAGCCACCAAAAATCGAACGCCAATTGTTAGGCGCTCCATTCGTTGATTTTGCAAAGTAGAAATAGCTCGCTTCTTTGCTTTCCGGCTCCTTCAATGCTCTTTGAAACCATTCGTGTTCATCTGAGCAATAATTAGTTATCAAATCAAGGATGATTTTCATCCCCTTATGATTTGCCTGTGCGATCAACTCGTCCATATCTTCAATTGTTCCAAATTGTTGTGCGATTTGATAATAATCTGAAACATCATACCCGTTATCTGCCATTGGAGATTGATATATGGGGCATAGCCAAAGGACGGTTACACCAAGATCCTTTAAGTAGTCAAGCTTCTGAATAATACCACGAAGATCCCCGATGCCACTTCCATCCGAATCGTAAAAGCTCATTGGATAAATCTGATATACAACTGCTTCCATCCACCAATTGTTTTTCATATGATAATCACTTTCAATCTTTGGTCTTTTGCAGAATACACATTGATCTTTGTCAACAACAGCGTCGAAACATCCTAGCGTATCAATCCTCCCAGAGTAACCGATGATTTTTATTCCGAAGCTCCTTGCGGCCCAAGGACGAGTGCTTCGTAAGGCTTTAGGAAGCCTATTTCATTGTCAGATCGATTACAAAGTAGAATGCTTTGTTCATGTTCTGCTGTTAACTCTGGCATAGGTTGAGTAGATTCGGAAAAATTACATATCACAGTAAACGTAACATCATCGAGTATGCGCTGATACCCACCGATTTCATTGGACTCTTCGTAAATCGCCCGGAAATCGCCTTCGATAAATGCATCGTTCTCCTTGCGAAACCGAATGAGTTTGCGATAAAAATGCAACACCGATTCAGGATCTGCACAAGACCGTTCCACGTTTGATTTCCGGATAGTTCGGATTTACTCGGATCCAAGGATCGCCGGAAGTAAACCCAGCATGAACCTTGTCGTTCCATTGCATGGGTGTACGTGAATGATCGCGCCCTCTCGCGTCCAAGAATGCCAGCACTGTCTCTGGAGCGATGCCGTTGGCTGTCGCTTCACGATAATAGTTTATTGCATCGATATCCCGGTATTCCTCTATCCCTGTAAAGGGGTAGTTCGTCATCCCAATCTCCTGCCCCTGAAAGATAAAAGGTGTGCCGCGCATCAGCATATACCATGTTGCGAGCATTTTTGCCGATTCCGTTCGGTATAGCCCTGAATTTCCGAATTTCGACACCGATCGCACCATATCATGGTTCTCAAAAAACAACGCAAGCCAACCAGATTGATTCGCGGCGGTTTGCCAATCAGAAAGCGCTTTTTTGAACATGCGCAGATTCCATGAGCGCGTCGCCCCTTTCGGCAGACCCCAAATATCGATATCGACATGCTCAAACGTGAATATCATGTCAAACACACCTGCGGAGGTTCCTGTGTAATCCCCGATTTGCTCGTGCGCAATGCCCGGTGCCTCGGCAACAGACACCGCCTCGTATTGATCGAGTGTTTGTTTTATCTCGCGCAGATACTCAAGCACGCCTGGCTGGTTCATGCAGGCAACACTAGCAACGCAGGGGTGAGGATCGCTGCGCTGCTCGGTTAATAATTCAGTTCGGTTTTTTTTAATATAGGTGATGGCATCCATCCGAAAGCCAGCGATACCGAGATCCAGCCACCAGCGGATCATCTCCAGCACCTCACCTCGTACTTGCGGATGATCCCAGTTCAAATCGGGCTGATGCTTGGAAAAAAGATGAAAGTAATATTCGTCGCTCGACTCGTCATATTCCCAGGCGGATCCGCCGAAGATAGAAATCAAATCGTTGGGTTCAGCACCATCGCGGCCTTTTGCCCATATGTACCAGTTTCGCTTTGAATCACCGCAATCCGAACGGGACGCCTGAAACCACTCGTGTTCATCCGAGGTGTGGTTGACAACCAAATCCATTAGGACTTTGATGTTGCGCGTAGAGCATTCCTCGATGAGCCGCTTCATGTCCTCTATCGTCCCGAATTCTTTCGAGATCGAACAATAATCCCTTACATCATACCCGTTGTCATGATTTGGAGACTCATATACCGGGCAGACCCAGATTACGTCTACGCCTAAATCGGAAATATAATCCAGCCGGCGGATGATGCCTTGCAAATCACCGATTCCATCTCCGTTGGTATCCTGAAAACTTCTTGGATAGATCTGATAAACGATACTGTTCTTCCACCAATTATGATCGCGTTTCCCCATATTCCTCCCTACTCTTATCCTTACAAGTTAACCCTTGACCGATCCCTGCGTCACGCCTTCAATAATCGACTTCTGCGCAATAAAGTATACAACCAATAGAGGCAGAATCGTCAATAACAGAGCTGGAATCAGCAGTTCCCAGTTATTCATGTAAGTGCCGTTGAACACCTTCATCTTGATCGGCATTGTGTAGTCCTGTTCCTGCCGAAGAATCAACGAAGGCAACAGATAGTCGCTCCAAATCCATAAGGCATTCAGAATCAGCAACGAAACCGATGTCGGCTTGAGCATCGGCAGCACAATTTTGAAAAACGTTTGAATCTTGGAACATCCATCGATACGGGAAGCTTCTTCGAGCTCAATCGGAATTGTTTTAATAAATCCGTGGTAGATAAACACCGACATCGGGCTGCCGAACCCTGCATATAAAAAGATCAACAAGGGAATCGGCATCGATTGAATCAATCCAAGTCTCGCCCCGTAAATATAGATCAGCGGTATCATGAGCGATTGAAACGGTATGATCATCGATGCAACAAGCACTAG
>JAUYTF010000079.1 GCA_030695285.1 Eubacteriales bacterium
GAGTCAAG
Source organism: Eubacteriales bacterium (assembly GCA_030695285.1). GTDB lineage: Bacteria > Bacillota > Clostridia > Christensenellales > CAG-138 > UBA7703. The sequence continues at coordinate 9 of JAUYTF010000079.1, forward strand.
TATGGGTGATTATTTTCTGAAGATTTATACCGCAATTCCAGAGGAAAGCCGGACGCAGGTTCTTGAGAGTCTTCAGATTCTTTTAAAAGCGATCTCAGACAGCGATTGCTGCTTATAAAGGAGATAATAACAATGCTATTTTTGATAGTTGTTACATTGTCGCAGTTGCGGCATCCGCACTACTGAATCAAGACGATCGCAAAGCGGTGATGGCTGAGTACTGCGATCTTGAGTGCAAAGCGAACAAAATCTGGGATTGTTCTATCTGTTGTTAGATAACACCACGTCTGAAGGAGTGACCAAATATGGCAAATACATGCTGCGGCGGATCTAGAGTATCGACTCGCCGTGCGAAAAAAAGCAACTGTTGCGATGATTCTCATAAGCCTGATCAGGCACCGTCCATCTGCTGTGGCGTAACGAAACAAACGACAGACTCGGAAAAAGTACCGTTAGCTGAACAATCAGAATGCAATGGTTCCACAGAGTCAAGTCTCGATACAAAATGGGTAACCGGCAGGATCGCTACACAGGTCGGCGATGTTCCGCAGGTGGCAACGAAGTTGACCTTCCTAGACACTGTTGGCTCATGGAAATGCCGCTGGTCAATCGGTAGGATGGATTACAAAGTTGATCCTGGTATCTATGCGATAGGAATTCCAGATGCAATGTCGCCCGTCCTAGTAACGGCGAATTATAAAATGACATTCGACCGACTCCGTGAACAACTCGGAGGACTGAACCTTTGGATCGTCGTATTGGATACGGACGGTGTCAACGTCTGGTGTGCTGCTGGAAAGGGAGCCTTCGGCACAGAAGAAGTTATTCATCGAATTACTTCCGTCAAACTCTCAAACATCGTTTCGCATCGCACGTTGGTTCTGCCGCAACTCGGAGCCGTCGGCGTTTCGGCACACGAGGTAAGCAAACAAATCGGGTTCCGTGTGATCTACGGGCCAGTCCGCGCGAAAGATATCAGAGCCTTTCTCGCAGCCGGTATGAAGGTAACCGAAGAGATGCGTACTGTCAGGTTTCCAATTAACGACCGAGCCGTGCTTACACCAATGGAGCTTGTGGGCGTGTCGAAACCATTGCTCATCGCCTTTGGTGTGATGTTCATCTTTAACGTCATCGGCTTTGGGCATTACGGGTGGATCGATTTCTACGGCATTATGGGCGCCGTTTTAATTGGAGTTATCATTACACCGATTCTGCTTCCATGGGTTCCTGGAAGAGCCTTTTCGCTGAAAGGTGGCTTGCTTGGTTTTCTTTGGGCGGTTGCGTTTCTTATCATCAATGGCCTGTTATCCTTACCTGTGTTTGGATGGCTGAAGGCAACTGCGTACTTTCTCCTGCTACCGGCGCTCTCCGGTTTCCTTGCGATGAACTTCACCGGAAGCTCGACATATACTTCACTATCTGGCGTTCACCGTGAAATGAAAATCGCAGTTCCGATGATTGTGTTCGCCGCTGGCGGAGCGCTATTGCTTTTACTAACCAGCGACTTTATTCGACTGTTTGGGGGCGCTTTGATATGAAATATCTCAAGAACGTTGTCACTTTACAACTCGATTTGGGAAAATGCACTGGTTGTGGCATGTGCTTGGATGTCTGTCCGCATCGAGTTTTTAAAAAATCCGACAAAAAGGTCGTCATCCGAGATCGCGATGCTTGCATGGAATGCGGGGCTTGCGCAAAAAATTGTCCGTTTGGTGCGATTGAAGTCGACGAAGGCGTTGGATGCGCCGCAGCGATTATCATTGGATTTTTCACTGGTAGCGAACCGACTTGCGACTAGTACGTTTTGAAGAGGGAGCAGGTCATCAAGAAAGTCGATCAAGCTCTCATCAAAATAATGGTGCGAACCAGGTTCTCCTGCTTAGTATGTTCCTCCCTAGACTGATGTAGCCTGCTCCGAGGCAAGCTCGTGGACAAAATCTTCGTATTGCTCTTGCGCAACCTTCGCTTTATCGCGCGCAGTCTTCATCTCGCCGTTGGTTTCACCACGCTCTACGGCGATACAGGTCGCCAGCGAAAGCGATAGGCTCGCGTCCTGCATCTTCATGGCGAGCTTCGATTCCTTTGCGCGAATGGCAGCGCGCTTCTCCGCCTGTTTTCTATCGCGGGTCATACGCACTTGTAGCCAAACGAAAAGAGCGCAAACACGCCCGATATCATATCTCCGATGTAATCCAAATCCATTCCTCTCCTTCTATTAATATAGGAGCTTGCAGCGCCCACACTTGTGCCAGTAACCGCTCCCGCCCTGGTTGATCCCCTCCACAACGACACCAACATCACGGCCTTTGGCGTGGATGACCATGCCTCGCCCAAGATAAAGACCGACGTGCGTTTCATCGTTGACGTTCGTGGCGCTGTTTCGAAACAGAAAGTCGCCGACGATGAGTTCATTGCGCGCGACCACGTCGCACAACGCCCAGAGCCCATCGCAATTCTTACGATCGTCCCAAATGTCCATCTCGCGCATGAGCCAGGAAAGAAACCCGGAGCAGTCATGCGCCATGAGGTCGGCAAACCCTGCCTTATATTGGCTGTCGCAGAACTTGATCGCGCGCGCAAACTCCTCGTCCATCGCCTGAATCTTTGCGTCGGAGAGGATTGTCAGGCCGGATCCGCCCCAAACGTAAAGGTCGCCGATGCGCGTCAGCGCCAGTACACAGATCGCTTTCGCTTTGGCCGATACCGTCCCTTTTGTGATTGGATCCGCACCCGTCGCCGTGTCGCCGAACAGCGCCGCCCACGTCTGCTTCCCTATGATCCCGTCGACGGTCAGTCCGGCTTGCGCCTGAAACAGCTTTACTGCCTCTAGCGTGTCCGCGCCAAACGTCTTCCTTGTCACCGTCGTGATATGATCCCCGTAGAACCCAAGCTCCAAGAGCTTCTGCTTACAAAAAAGCACGTCATCGCCGGACGTGCCTTTCCTCAGATTGCGTGTGAATTCCATAGATTTCTCTCCTGCCTTCATGATTATGATTTCAAAAATATTCATGGTATTATGCGGTGTTTCCTTAGATTATTTGCACCAGAACCAAAATAGGTGTCGCGCCTATAAGCGATTGTTATATCAGGTTAGGTAGAGGCCCTGGACAACTTACAGCAACTACATCTACTAAGTAATGATTAGCAAATTATCCCTAAAGTATTGGATCTCCAAACCGTGACCTTGCATCTCCAAACCGTGTCCAAACCGTGACCTTCTATTGACAGTGCCACTATTGCGATGTAATATGAGATTATTACTGATCAATAAATCTAATATGCTTTCTAACTGATTTTTGGACAAATAGGAAGTTTCGTTTTATACAGGACGAGTAGATATAATCTCCTGTATTTATGCGCGTTAAATTTAGCGTTAAATTTGTCATGCGAACAATAAAAATTGTCATCTCCGTTGAGAAACAGAAGCTGAATCAAGCTTGATTCCCAATTAAACCTTTGTTGCCAAGCATACGAACCTTACAAGGCAACCTACTTCACTAACCAATCCGTCATCGCAATTTAACCTATCGCATTTTTACCTATCTCAATAATCTATCTCGACAATCTATCTCGACAATCTATCTCGATCATACTACCTCTGCCAATCAGCCTGTATTAAATATGCAAATTGTTAAGTGCTTATCGTCCATGTATATGTTTGCGATGGCAAATATGTGGGGATTGTCTCGCTTGACACTTTTCCCTGACAAATTCGGGGAAATAATTGAGAGCTGCCAACTAACGATGAAATGATGCTGAATCGCAGGATGAAGGGCTACTTTTCGCCAACGAAAATACGTTTACTCGGTAATTTCGAGTTCTCTACTAGCTTCCTTAATGGTTTTGCCCTGATTGCAATGTGACACCTCAAATCATCGATTTTCTCTCGTTCAGCCTGGACTACTGTTTGGGGGACACTTCAAATTCTTGGCATACTAACATTGCTCCTGACCCATAAAGCGGAGGCAGATCACCTCAGAGCGATAACCGCCTCGTGTGATAAAAGCCGAGACAGTTAAGCGAATCTGCATTCAGGTTTGGTCAAAGAGGAACATGAGCCTTTTCCTTTTTAAAGTCTGAAAACGGTACAATAACCGGCACCGGGACAGTGAAAAATGCGATATATACCGAAGAAGGTGGGTTCACGACTGTTATGGAATACACGCTTGTGAAAACGGGCTAGATGGCAGGTGTGGGGTGAATGGGGCGGAGAATGGATGCAAGGCAAAGGGGATAACCAGATTCTCACAGGGAGGAAATTATGAAAACAAAACCAAACAATTCGGGGCGCAGACTACTGCCACTGCTGCTGATGTTGTTGTTGGCGGCGATCGCGATTGGCGGGTGCGTCCAGTTACCTGAGGAACCGCAGGTGACGGAACCCACACCAACAGAAGAAAGCATAGCTGCTGAAACGCAGCAGAATCAAATCACGCTGGACGCAGGCAGTGATTCTGCGGCGATACGGGAAGCCTTAGCCGCATTGGATCCGGACGGCACATTAACTTTTGCAGCGGGAACATATGCACTGGATAAAGCATTGGTTTTAGAAAAGTCGGTCCTTATTAAAGGCGCAGGAGCGGGATTAACCATCATTACGACTACTGACGGCGAAGTCGTTCTAAGCTATAATGGTTCAGGCAATCTACGTCTTGAGGGGATATCCTTTGTATACACCGGACCAGGAACGGCTGACGTGGTATCGCTTTCAAACGCCGCCGTGCACGTTGAAAACTGTGAGTTCTCCGGCGCAGTCTATGATGAAGCGACGGATAAAGGCGGACAGGGCCTTTGCATCAGCGGCAAGAGCACGGGGAAGGTCATAAACGCAAAGGCCTCAGAGAATGGTGCGAACGGCATATGTATCGACGGGCAGTCAGTTGTGGACATTGAAAGCTGTGTGGCCGTAAACAATGCGCAATCTGGCCTTGCATACCTTGGTGAATCCGGCGGAACTGCTTCGGGCAACGAGTGCACACAAAACGCAATAAACGGCATCGCGATAGAGGACAGAGCCTCCCCCGTTGTTGACGGCAACACATGCTCTGAAAACGAGTGGTGCGGCATACGCGCATCAAGTAATCAGGAGATTACTATCAAAAACAATACGTGCAGCGGCAACAAACACAGCGGCATTTCCATTTCGGAGCAGGGGATTGCGCTTGTGGAAAACAACGACTGCTCCGGCAATGCCGAGGTTGGTATATACATCACAGGTGACTCAGTATCAACGGTTAAGAACAATACGTGCAGCGGTAACAAACACAGCGGCATTATCGTTGCGGAGCAGCGGAATGCGCTTGTGGAAAACAACGATTGCTCCGGCAATGACTATGTTGGTATATACATCACAGGGGACTCAGTATCAACGGTTAAGAACAATACGTGCAGCGGCAACGGTGTAGACGGTATACTCGCAGCCGAACAATCTACAACGATCATGGATGAAAATATCTGCCGCGATAATCAATGGAATGGCCTTAGGATTACAGATGATGCCGAGGCGGCTGTCAAGAACGCAAAATGTACAGGCAACGTTTATAACGGCATCTCTGTGTCGGCTCAGGCACGTGCCGTTATTGAAGACAGCGATTGCTCGGATAACACTGGTGTTGGTATTAAAGTTTATGATAGCGCCAATGCATCAATAAAGGGCACGAGTTGCCGCAACAACAGTCTTGGTATACTGATTGAAACGTTGTCAGAGGAAGCGGTGCCTCTAGCGGACATTGACTGCAGCAACAACAAAGAACGCGGGATCAGCATTAGTGCCGGAAGCGCGTCCATAAAAAACGCCATGTGCAATAACAATGGCGGAACTGGCATCAGTGTGACGTATCAGGCAATTGCCGTCATCATAGAAGAGAGCGATTGCTCCGACAATGCGTCTTGGGGGATAGATGTTTATGGAACGGCTCATTCAACAATGCGGGGAAACACCTGCCGCAAAAACGGTTATGA
>JAUYTF010000085.1 GCA_030695285.1 Eubacteriales bacterium
CCATAATAAGTGAGGACTTCGAACACAAACAGCGGTAACCCGAGTGTGCACACCCAGAGCAGCAGCGCAAAAAGCGTTCTGGGAAACTGCGCAAAAGCCAGTAGAAATGCGTTTTTCAGCTGCACCTTCAGCTTGTTTTGAAACCGCGCAACGAGCGGATAGAACCACAAAGATGCCAGCAGAATCCCCGCGCCGACCACGATCGCAAAGATCAGGAAAAACTTGTTACTCGGCTCGGAGTAGACCACCGCAAACCATATATCCCCCGCCAGAATGAGAAAAGCGCCGATCTGAAGTAGCCAGCCCGCCGTTGCCTGACGAAACGCCGCACGAAAATCTGCGAAAAACTCGCGAAACACGAGCCCCGTCTCTTTTTTCTGCAGCGTTCTGCTCACGCCTGCATAGCATGCGGTGGCTGCGGCTCCGATGGTGACGATCGGCAGCGAGCAGATGAAGAACAGCAGGTTGAGAATCACGATATCTCCAAGAAAAGAGAGCGTGTTTTGAAAACCCATTCGCAGTTGTCGAAAGCGCTCTTTCATAGCATACGATCCTCCTTTGTTCAAAAAAACGCCTGCCCCAACCGGAGGACAGGCGTGTAAAACATATCCTGAATCTGATTTTACTCCTTGACCGATCCGAGCGCAACACCTGCAATGATATACTTTGAAAGCAAGAAGTACACGACAAACAGCGGCAGAACAGATAACGTCAGCGCCAGATACACCGCGCCGTACTCGGTCTTGTAGATGTCGCCTTTCAGGAGGCTGACCATGATGGGCATCGTGTAATTCTCCTTCTTCGTGAGTAAAACCATTGGCAGAAAGAGGTTGTTCCAGGAGGTCACATACGTGAAGATGGCCTGTGTCGCCATTGCGGGCTTCATGATCGGCAGCACGATGCTGTTGAAGGTGCGAAATTCGCCCGCCCCGTCGATGCGCGCCGAAGCGACAATATCGAGGCTCAACGAAGGAAGCATGTACTGCCGCATAAAGAATACCGTCATAGGTGCTGCAATCGCGGGTAAGATCAGCGCAAGCAGATTGTTCGTCATGCCAACGCGATACATGAACTGATAGAACCCGATGCTGATGACCTGTGTGGGAATCATCATGACGGCGAGAATCAGCGTAAAGAACGGCTGTCGCATCTTCCAGTCATACGCGACAAGCGCATACGCCGTCAGCGTAGAAAAATACACCGACAAGGCGGTTGCGCTGGTGGAGATAATGACGGAGTTGAAAAAGCCGGTTAGGGGGTTAAATGTCTTCCCCGCGAGCACTTTGAGGTTGTCCGCCAGAAATGTGGAAGGGATCAGCGAGATCGCATTCTGCTGAATTTGAAAGGTGCTGCGCGTTGCGTTGACAATCATGATCCAGAACGGCATGATACTCAGTATACCCAGAATAACGCATGCGATATAGATGCCTATGTTTACTTTGCGTCTGCGTCTCATGCTTCCGCCCCCTTCCTGAGTTTTTCAATCCGTTTCATGGCGCGCTTGGCGCGGATTTCCGAACGGTCACGCATCAAGTAGAAGGTAATCGCGGAGAGAACTGCGATGATCATGAACATGATCATGCTCGCAGCGGCCGCTCTGTTGTACAGATAGGTGCCTGAGAACGCCTGCGCATAGATGAATACGCTCGTGGTCATGGTTGTGTTTGCAGGTCCGCCGTTCCAGATATAAAGTTTCGGAATATCAAACATATTCAAACCGCCGATGAGGCTCGTAATCAGCGTGAAGATCAAAATTGTGCGCATGCAAGGCAGCGTGATCTGGAAGAAAGTTTGGCTTGGCGACGCGCCGTCAATCTCCGCGGCTTCGAAGAGCTCGGGATTGATGCCCAGCACACCTGATATCAGAATGATCGTCGTGTACCCATACCATTGCCAGAATTGTATGAACGCTACGACAAACTTGGCTGCCAACGGGCTGGTCGAAAAGTCAAACGGTTTTGAAATCAGATGGAGCGACTGCAAAATATCATTGATCGGACCTACCGGGTATCCGAAGATGACGGAATATAGAATAGCCACGGTAGCCGCGGTGATGATGTTCGGCAGATAAAAAAGAACCTTAAACGCGCCCTGCCCTCTAATCTTTCGGCTGCGGTTGGTAAACCACGCCGTGAGCAGTAACGCGAGGCTGATCTGAGGAATGAAGTTCATTACCCAAATGACAATCGTGTTGACCAATGAAGCACGAAATGTCTTGTTGTTCAGGGTGCCGATGAAATTTTCAAACGGTTTCTCTAAGAAATTAAACGATGTCGCCACGACACCTTTGAAGTCCGTAAACCCGATGACGGCAGTAAACACCGTCGGATACAGCATGAAGATGATAAACACGATGACAAAGGGCAGACTGAATAGATAGCCGTATTTGGCGTAGCTGACGCCCTTGCGCTTAAGTTGAATTTGGCTGCGAGGCATAACCGCTTCCCCCTATGGCGTAGTTTTGATTTGGATGATGTGGGTGTGGACGGACGGAAGAACTCCGTCCGTCCACACCCATCATATACCAATTTTGGTTCGGTGAAAACAGTTGTCTCTTAGTTAGCTTCGATGCCCAGCGTGTCGACAACAGCCTGTTTGAACGCTTCGATTGCGCCCTCGCGCGTGACGTTGCCGGCTGTGTACTGACGGACCTGGTCACGCCAGAGGTTGTTGATGGTCTCGTCATATTGGGTCAGGTTCTTGCCGTTTGCGAACTGGTTGGCCGGAACGAAAACGTCAAACATGTTCTGACCGCCGAGGAACGGGAGTTCGCCATTGGACTTGGCCATGACAACGCCGGAAGCAACGGTGTCTTTCGTGCCGCCTTCGCCGTTGAGGGTGCCGTTCGCCCACTTGTACTGCAGACCTTCTTCGCTGGTGTCAAGGGTGATCCATTCGATGAGCTGACCGACAGCTTCCTTCTTAGCGGAATCTTTGCTGGCCAGAACCCATGTGCCGCCCCAGAAGAAGCCGATCGGCGGTTCGCAGACTGCCCAATCGCCATAGGTTCCTTCGCCAGGAGCCGTGCCGCCGGAGTTGCCGGCCATGACGTAGTTGATCAGCCAAGCCGGGCCGAAGTAGCCGAAGATCGGCTGCGCGCCGGTGCCCTGCATATCGGCAAACCAAGCTTCGTTCCAGTCACGGGTGTCGTTGTAGTAGCCGCCCTCTTTGAGCTTCATGGAAAGATCCAGGAACGCTTCGCGAGCGGGGTCGATGTAGAGTTTGCCGTCGACGATCCAGCCCTTTTCGGAGCTGTTCTCAACCGCATGCCAAGGATCGCCATCGCCAGAGACGATGCCGTAGCCCTTCGCCTTGAGTTCGGCGGCTGCTGCAAAGAACTTGTCCCAGCCTGGGCCGATCTTGTCGGCAACGACGGCCGGATCATCGGTTCCCCAGGTGTCGATCGCCAGCGAACGGCGATAGATGAACGCGCTGCCGGTTGCCTGATAGCCAAGGCCGACGAGAGCACTGTCGCTCGGACGGGTGCCGATGTCGATTGTGTACTGTGCGATATCAGCTGCCGGAACTGCGGCTGCGACATCGATCCCCAGATCGGCGTACGCAGCAGCATAGGTGCTCATGTCGCCCTGCGTGTACTTGAGCACGAATGCAGATTCGGCGCAGTACATGTCGGGAGCATCCTTACCGCCGCCGGCCAGAGCCTGGTCAAGCGCGGGCTGATAGAGACCATCGGTGGTGGCGATGATGGTCGCGTTGATGGTGTAGCCGAAATCCGGATGCATTTCGATATACTTCTCCAGCATCTTCGGGACTTCGTCCGTGAACGTGTAGATGTTGATGACCTTGTCACCTTCTGCTGCCGGTGCAGCGGCAGGGGCTTCCGCGGCCTCGGTGGCGGGCGCGTCAGCAGCGGGTTCTACCGCAGCGGGGGCGGGTGCGCAGGCGGCTAAAGTAGCCAGTGCCAGCACGAGAGACAGAATGATCGCGATTGTCTTTTTCATTGCTTCCTGATACTCCTCCTTTAAAATTGCGCCACAATGTACACAACGGGAGCTATTCGATTCGGTTTTGGATGGAATATTGAAATCGTCACGAAGTGTACAAGGATGTGACACAATCATTATAGGTTCTGCTTAAGTTTAAGTCAAGATTGATTTTGAAATTAATTTGGTTAAGCTTAATTTCGCAGCGATTGTATTGACTTCAAGGCGGGTATGCGGCAAAATAAGACTGCAGGAAAGAAAAGGAGCGAAAAGGGACGTATGATCTATCTTGACTATGCGGCTTCCTCCCCGATGTACCCCGCCGTTCTAGACGTGATGCACGCTGTTTCGCGCGATTTTTATGCCAATCCTTCCTCATTATATCATATCGGCTATTCCGCAAGGAAATTGCTGCACGCAAGCCGCTCCGATCTTGCCGACTCCATCGGTGCACAAGCCGACGAAATCGTTTTCACTTCCGGAGGTACAGAGGGCAATAATCTCGCCATTTTCGGTGTTTTGCACGCAAGCCGTCAAAAAAAGCATTTTATCGTCGGCTGCACGGAGCATCACAGCGTGCTGTCCGCCGCGCGCGCGCTTGAGCGTGACGGGTTTTCTCTGACCATACTCCCTTGCGATAACGAAGGCCTTTATTCGCCAGATGCGCTGCGCCGCGCGATTCGCCCCGACACCGCACTGGTGAGCTTGCACCTCGCCAACAACGAAACCGGCGTACTGCAGCCAATCGGTGAAATCGGAGCCATCACGCGCGAGAGGCGAATTCCGCTGCACTGCGACGCGGTTACGGCCTATTGCCATATCCCGCTCGACGTGCGCGCGCTCAAGATCGATCTGCTCACGGTATCCGCGCATAAAGCGGGCGGGCCGAAAGGCGTGGGCTTTTTATTCAGTCGCAACGAAATCCCTGTCGCTCCGCTGTTTTTCGGCGGTTTGCAAGAGCGCGCGCTTCGCCCGGGCACGGAGAACCTGCCTGCCATTGCGGGCTTTGCCAAGGTTCTCTCCTGCGTCACGCTCCCTGCGCCATGCGGCGTGCGGGATCGGCTGCAAGCGCAGCTGAAGCAACTTTTTTCCGCATGCCGCGTCAATGGCTTCGATGCGCCGCGTCTGCCGCACATCCTGAGCATCACCCTGCCTAACATACCGGCAGAGCGGCTTTTGCCCCTTCTCTCCGCAGCCGGCATCTATGCCTCCGCGCGGTCGGCCTGTGCCGCAGGGGAACGAAGCCCCTCCCATGTGCTCACTGCGATGGGGCTTTCCCCCGAGGATGCGGGCGCAACCCTTCGCTTCTCCTCAGGGTTTGACAATAAATTAAGTGACGCAGACACAACATCTAACGCAATCGATTTCGCTATACACAACGGAAACTGTACTCCATGTCTGGTTACTTAATATTTTTCTAATTTTTACTAGGAGGTTACCCATGTTCAAGAGAGAAGCAGCCCTCGAAAGAGCGCGCACGCTCGTATCAAAAATGACGCTGGAAGAGAAGATGTCTCAACTGGTCTACGGCGCGCCTGCCATCGAGCGGCTGGGCGTCCCCGCCTACAACTGGTGGAACGAAGGCCTGCACGGCGTTGCCCGCGCGGGCGTCGCCACGAGTTTCCCGCAGGCCATTGCGCTAGCCGCGATGTTTGACCGCATTGCGCTCCGGGCAGTCAGCACTGCGACCGCGCTGGAAGGCCGCGCAAAGTACAACGAGTTTGCAAAACACAACGATCGGGACATCTATAAGGGCCTGACGTTCTTTTCGCCGAATGTCAACATTTTCCGCGATCCGCGCTGGGGCAGAGGGCATGAGACGCTCGGCGAAGACCCCTATCTCACCGCGGAGCTCGGCAAGGCGTTCGTCACCGGCATGCAGGGCGAAGGCGAGGTCATGACCGCCAGCGCCTGCGCCAAACACTACGCCGTGCACAGCGGGCCGGAGGCGATTCGCCACCACTTCAACGCCATCACAACAGAAAAAGACATGTGGGAGACCTATCTGCCCGCGTTTGAAGCACTGGTGAAGGACGCGCAGGTGGAGAGCGTTATGGGCGCGTATAACCGCGTCAACGGCGAACCCTGTTGCGGCAGCAAGACGCTGCTGGTCGATATTCTCCGCAATAAATGGGGCTTTGCGGGCTTCGTGGTGTCCGACTGCTGGGCGCTGATCGACTTTCACACCGGCCACGGCGTGACCGGTAGCCCGGAGGAGAGCGCGGCGCTCGCTATGAAAAACGGCTGCGACATCAACTGCGGCTCGGTCTATTTGCTACTCAAGTCCGCCTTTGATCAGGGGCTGATCACGGAAGAACACGTCACGCTCGCCGCAGAGCGCGCCTTTACCACACGGTATCTGCTCGGCATCATGGGCGAAGGCAGTGAATATGACAAGGTGCCGTATGAGACTGTGGAGTGCAGGGAGCACCTCGCGCTCGCGCAGGAGACCGCGCTAAAAAGCTGCGTGCTGCTCAAGAATGACGGCATCCTCCCGCTCAATAAAGAAAAGCTGAAGACCCTCGGTATCATCGGCCCGAATGCGGACAGCCGCGCGGCGCTCACGGGCAACTACCACGGCACCTCGTCGCGCTACATTACGATTCTCGAAGGCGTGCAGGATGCGTGCGGAGAAGATGTTCGCGTGCTCTTTGCCCCCGGCTGCGACATCTACCGCAGGAAGACCGAGGTGCTGGCGTTTGAGAACGACCGCATCGCGGAGGCACTCACCGTTGCCGAACACAGCGACACGGTACTGCTCGTGCTCGGCTTAGACGAGACGCTCGAAGGTGAAGCGCCAGACGACGGAAACAGTATGGAAGCCGGTGACAAGCCGGATCTGCTCCTGCCGGAAGTGCAGCGAGAGCTCATGGAGCGCGTGCTCGCTCTTGGCAAACCCACCGTCGTGATCCTGCTTGCGGGCAGTTCTATCGACCTCTCCATGGCCGACAACCGCGCAAACGCGGTGTTCTGCGCCTGGTATCCCGGCGCGCGCGGCGGCAAGGCAGTCGCCGACCTGCTCTTTGGCAGGCGCTCCCCTTCCGGCAAACTGCCCGTGACGTTCTATCACGACGAAGATCTCATGCACCTGCCGGAGTTTACGGATTACTCCATGCGCTCTCGCACCTATCGCTATCTCGACCGCGCGCCGCTTTATCCCTTCGGCTTCGGACTAACGTATGGCGACGTACGCGTAATTGCAGTCAGCGCGGAAAAAACCGCAGACGAAGGCTTACTCGTTTACGCAAGCGTACAAAATCTCGGCTCTGTGACAACCCAAGACGTTGTCCAGCTCTACGTCAAGGCCGAAGATTCCCCGCACGCAACGCCGAACCCCATCCTCTGCGGATTCTCGCGGATTGCGCTGAAAGCGGGCGCATGTGCGGAAGTGACGCTTGCCGTTGTCCCCGCTTCACTGACGGTGGTGGATGACGCGGGCAACCGCCTCTTCCCCGGTGGGCGCTACTCGCTCTATGCGGGCACGAGCCAGCCGGATGCACGCAGCCGCGCACTTATGGGCATTTCCCCCGTAAAGGTTGAAATTCTGTTATAAGTTCCCGAAAACCAACCCGCACCCTCAAAAGGCAGCCTGCTTTCGCGGGCCGCCTTTTTCGTGTATGGGAACAGCATTTTCTAAACTGACTTGTGTATGTTTCAAAATCCAGTTTTTTTATCCACGCTCTGACCGCTGTTTGTCAAAGTCCGCATCGTCGGATACCAGAACCCGCGCCTCAAACGGCTCAAGCAAATTCGCTTGCATCGCCCCATTCATGTTGCGCAGTATGCATTCTCCCCCACGCTGTTCCGTTAAGCGCGCGGTTTTTTCGCTCATATTGCATAGAATGATACAGGTTTTGCCCTCAAGCATCCTCGTATACGCAAACACCTGCGCATGCTCCCGCTCGATCAAACGAAAATCGCCGTAGAGCAGCGTCCTGCTATCTGCGCGCAGTCGCAGCAGCTTGCGGTAAAAGTGCAGCACGCTGTCGGGATCGTGCTCCGCCGCCTCCACATTGATCACATCGTGATTCGGGTTCACCATCAGCCACGGCGTCCCCGTAGTAAAGCTTGCGTTTTGCTCCGCGCTCCACTGCATCGGCACACGCGCGTTGTCCCTGCCCTTATGCAAAATCGCCTGCCAGGCGGCCTCCGCCTCCCCTCGCGCGGCGGCAAGGCGATAGAAATTGAGGCTCTCGAGGTCGCGTATGTCAAAGATGTCTCGAAACGGCACGTTCGTCATGCCCAACTCTTCACCCTGATATAGAAACGGCGTTCCACGCAAGAGGTGCATCGCTACGCCCAGCATCTTGGCCGAGCGGACGCGCAGCGCCTCGCTCTTCAAGCTGCCAAAGCGCGATACGGGGCGCGGCTGATCATGGTTCGAACAAAAAAGAATGTTCCAGCCATCGGTAAGCGCGGTCTGCCAGTCCTCGATGATAGACTTCATGCGATCGAGGTTCCACGGGACGATCTCCCATTTTCCGCTCTTGCCGCTGTCGATGTCCATCAGATCAAATGAAAACACCATGTCCAGCTCGCGATGCACAGGATCGACATACGAAAAAGCGGTCGCGCTGCTGCTAAAGGGCGTTTCGCCGACGCACATGCAATCACGCCCGTCAAAGCAGGCGCGCCGCATCTCGCGCAGGTAATCGTGCACAGGAGGCTGATCGGCAAAATGCGCGGGCGCAAACACGTACCCTTCTGGCGAGGGCGAGCCCGCACCATCGGGCAATCCTTCCGCCTTGGCGATGAGGTTGATGACGTCCATGCGAAAGCCGTCCACCCCGCGGTCAAACCAACGGTTCATCATGGCGTATACCTCCGCGCGCACGGCGGGGTTTCGCCAGTTGAGATCAGGCTGCTTTTCCGAGAAGAGGTGCAGATACCATTGATCGGTCTTTGCGTCGTATTTCCAAGCGGAAGGCGTGAAGAACGAAGCCCAGTTGTTGGGTTCCGCGCCGTCTTTTCCGTCCCGCCAAATGTAGAAATCGCGGTAGCGGTTGTCCTTGCTCTTTCTGGATTCGACAAACCACGCGTGCTCGTCGGAACTGTGGTTGACCACGAGATCCATAATCAGCCGCATCCCGCGCGCATGAAGACCATTCAGCAGCGCGTCAAAATCCGCCATCGTGCCAAACTCTTGCATGATGGCCTCGTAGTTGCGAATATCGTAGCCCATGTCGTCGTTCGGCGAATCATAGACGGGGTTGAGCCAGACCGCGCCGACGCCGAGCGAGGCGATGTAGTCCAGCTTTTGCGTGATGCCGGCAAGGTCGCCGACGCCGTCCCCATTGGAATCAAAAAAACTGCGCGGATAGATCTGGTATACCGCGCATTCTTTCCACCATGCTTTTTCGATTGCAGCGTCCATTGATAATCTACCTTTCGAACGATGTGATGATCCATTGTAACACAGGCTATTCCTTCTGCCCGCGCACAAGCGCGCTGACCGCGCGAAAGAGCGGCGTGTGCCGCAGCGCTTGCAGTTGCTCCAATAAATATGCCGCCGCCTCACGGGAGTGTTCGTATCCCGGCATCAGCCGCCGCAGTGCCTCCGGTGAAACGGTTTGTTCCGCACGCCTGAGCGGCGAGAAGGCATCCGCTCGATCTCCTTGCAGCAGCGCAAGCACACACTGCGCGGCCTTGATTTGAATCTCCTCAAACGCCGTCGCTTCTTCCCCGCGTTCTATGCGGAGCAGGCCGAGATAAAGATGAAACAGCGCGTCCTCCTCCAGTTCCTGCGTGGGCTTTCGCGCGGGTTCGCTGGCGGAGAGATCAACCGCTTGCCAATCCGAACGCTGCCAGAGATAACGCCCTGCACCGTGGGGAAATGTCGCGAGCTGATCGGGCAGGATGATGCCAAAATCGCATAGCACACCGTCCGAAAACAGCAGTTG
>JAUYTF010000089.1 GCA_030695285.1 Eubacteriales bacterium
CGGCACAACGCCGCGTTCCAAGTCAACATGGTTGCACGGCGCGGCTGCGCGTCTGGCTTGGATGAAATAACGAGACTCATGTACGACAGCGCGTTTGCCGTACATGGGTTTTTTCTTTTTTTCGGCAACGCTCGGCTACGGGCAAACCATCCAGTAACAAACACGAAAGGACTCAGTAAACATGCAGCAATATCTACTCGATTTCGACGCAACGCTCCGCTCCGTCTCCTCTGCGGCGTCAGGTCTATCCCGTAAAGAGGCTGGCAAGCGGCTACGTGAAAACGGGCCCAATCAACTCGCAAAGGTGAAGAAGACGCCGTTGTTCGTCCGCTTCTTTCAGCAAATGAAAGATCCGATGATCCTCATTCTGCTCGCAGCGGCGCTCATCTCCGGCATCACCGCCGTGATCGAACGCGAGAGCTTTGCGGAAGTGATCATCATCCTCGCCGTCGTCATCATCAACGCAGTGCTCGGCGTGGTGCAGGAGAGCAAAGCGGAAAAATCGATCGAAGCGCTGCAAAAAATGGCCGCCTCAACCAGCCGTGTACTGCGCGACGGGCAGATACTCCGCGTGAAGACAGAGGAGCTCGTCTTGGGCGATGTGATCCTGCTAGAAGCGGGCGACGCGGTGCCCGCGGACGGGCGCATCCTCGAGAGCGCGAGCCTGCAAATCGAAGAAGCGGCGCTCACGGGCGAGAGCGTCCCCGTGAGCAAAATCATCGATGCGCTCAACCTCGGCGATGCGAAGGGCATCCCGTTGGGTGATCGCAAGAACATGGTTTATATGGGTAGCGTCGTGGTATACGGGCGCGGCAAGGCGGTCATCACCGCAACCGGCATGCAGACTGAAATGGGCAAGATTGCAGACGCGCTCTCCAAGGCCGAAGAAGGGCAAACGCCGCTGCAGAAAAAACTGTCCCATCTTTCCAAAATTCTCACATGGCTCGTGCTCGGCATCTGCGTGGTCATCTTCGGGGTCAACGTACTGCGCTTCCACGGCACGGGCGAGCGATACATCCTCGACTCCTTCCTCATCGCGGTTTCCCTCGCGGTTGCCGCCATTCCGGAAGGGCTTGCCGCCGTGGTTACCATCGTGCTGTCCATCGGCGTGACGAATATGAGCAAGCGCAATGCCATCATCCGCAGGCTCACCGCAGTGGAGACGCTGGGCTGCGCGCAGATCATCTGCTCGGACAAAACCGGCACGCTCACGCAGAACAAGATGACCGTTGTTGAGGACTACGCGGACGATGTTTTGCTGCTTGCCAAAGCTATGGCGCTTTGCAGCGACGCGGCGCTGGACGAAAACAACAGCGCGGTTGGCGAGCCGACCGAATGCGCACTTGTCAATTTCGCGGTGACCAAAGACCTGCTCAAACCAGCGCTGGAAACGGCCGAGCCGCGCATAGACGAAGCCCCCTTTGACAGCAAGCGCAAGATGATGTCCACCGTGCACCAAACGCCGGATGGTTTTGCGCAGTATACCAAAGGTGCGCCGGATGAGGTGCTCAAAAGGTGCGTTTATTATTGGAAAGACGGCAGAGAGCAGCCGCTGACAAGCGACGTGCGCACACAGATTCTAGACGCGAACGCAGCCATGGCGGGCAAAGCCCTGCGCGTGCTCTGCGGTGCCATGCGCAGGCATGAAACAAAGCCCGCCGACAACTCCCCCGCTACGCTGGAAACAAAGCTCACCTTCCTCGGTCTCGTCGGCATGATTGACCCCGTGCGCCCGGAGGTCATTGGCGCCATTCAACAGTGCCGCTCCGCCGGCATCCGGCCGATCATGATCACGGGAGACCACCGCGACACCGCCGCCGCCATCGCGCTCACGCTCGGCATCATATCGGATGCGTCCGAGGCGATCACCGGCGCACAGCTTGATGAAATCGACGACGAAGCATTCGCAAAGACTGTCGGCAACTATAGCGTCTACGCGCGAGTACAGCCGGAGCACAAGGTACGCATCGTCAACGCATGGCGCACAAACGGATTTATCACCGCGATGACGGGCGACGGCGTGAACGACGCGCCGAGCATCAAGAGCGCGGACATCGGCATCGGCATGGGCATCACGGGTACGGACGTAACCAAGAACGTCGCCGACATGGTGCTGGCGGACGATAACTTTGCTACTATCGTGAACGCCGTGCAGGAAGGCCGCCGCATCTACGACAACATCCGCAAAGCGATTCAGTTTTTGCTCTCCTCCAATATGAGCGAAGTGCTGAGCATTTTTGTTGCGACGATGCTGGGGTTTGTCATCCTCAAGCCGGTGCATCTTTTGTGGATCAATCTGATTACGGATTCCTTTCCCGCGCTTGCGCTGGGTACGGAACCGGGTGAAAGCGATCTCATGCAGCGCCCGCCACGCAACCCGAATGACGGTGTATTTGCCGGCGGAGTGGGGTTCGATGTCGCCTATCAAGGGTTCTTTGTAACGCTGCTGACGCTTGCCGCGTATTTTATCGGTGAGCGGATTCAAAACGGCGTATGGGCGATTGCCAACAGCACGGACGGCATGACGATGGCGTTTTTAACGCTGAGTATGGCGCAGATCTTCCACAGCTTTAATATGCGTTCGCAGCGGCAGAGCGTGTTTTCTCTCAAGCGCCAGAACCTCTATCTTTGGGGAGCAGCGAGCCTCTCTCTCGTGCTCACGCTCGTGGTGCTTTATGTGCCGTTTTTGCAGGAAGCCTTCAGCTTTGAACACATCAGCTTCTTTGAGTACGGCATCGCACTCGTTCTCGCCTTCCTCATCATCCCGTTCGTGGAGATCGTCAAAGCGATTCAGCGGGGGGTTGCGAAGCGAAAGTAGCGGCTATCTCGCCATTCACGCACGGAGCGCACCCGATAGTGGGTGCGCTCCGTGCTTATGC
>JAUYTF010000096.1 GCA_030695285.1 Eubacteriales bacterium
TCGCGCATCAGCTTTCCGCTGGTCGGCGCCCAGGAGCCGTTTTCGATGAACGCTAGCGTGCGGTTTTGGATGTTGTGCAGCACGAGGTCGTGGATGAGCTCCTCCATCGTGATAAAGACGCCCGAATTATAGGTTGTCGCCGCAAAGACAAGATGGCTATAGCGGAAGCTCGCCGCGACGATCTCCGACATCGGCACCACCGATACATCGAACATCTCGACCTTCACGCCCCGCTCTCGCAGGCGGCAGGCGAGGATCTCCGCCGCGTTCTCCGTGTTGCCGTAGATGGAAGCATAGGCCAGCATCACGCCGGTCTCTTCGGGCTCATAGGTGCTCCAGCACTGATATTTTTCCACATACGCCGAGAAATCTCTGCGGTGCACGGGCCCGTGCAGCGGGCAGATGATCTTCACGTCCAGATTGGCGACCTTTTTGAGCGCGGACTGCACCTGCGGGCCGTATTTCCCGATGATGTTGGCGTAGTATCTGCGCGCCTCACCCATAAGGGTGTTATAGAAATCCAGCTCGTCGGCAAAAAGCGCGCCGTTGAGCGCGTTGAAGGTGCCGAACGCATCCGCCGAAAACAGCACTTTGTCCGTCTTATCATAGGTAAACATGACCTCCGGCCAGTGCACCATGGGCGCCATGACAAACTGAAACTCGTGTTTGCCCGTCGAGAGCGTATCATTTTCCTTGACAATGATCGCGCGGTCCAGCACGTCCTGATCAAAGAACTGGCAGATCATCTCGCTGGTCTTCTTCGTGCAGACGATCTTCGTGTCCGTATAGCGGCATAATAGATCCATCAGCGTCGCGGAGTGATCCGGCTCCATATGCTGCACGACGACGTAGTCCAGCTTGCGCCCGTTTAGCACGTGCGCCACGTTTTCAAAGAACACCTTCCCGACAGCTTTGTCCACCGTGTCGAAAAGAATCGTCTGTTCGTCCAGAATCAAATAGGAGTTGTAGGAGACGCCATCCGGAATGGAATAGACGCCCTCAAACATGGCGAGTCTGCGGTCGTTTCCGCCAACCCAGGTGATATCTTCGTTAACTTTTCTTGTGCAATACATGCCATCATGCCCCTTTCGTGTGCGTGTCTATCGTAAAACTTTTTTATCTTCTTTGAAAGTTGTCGTGTTTGTCATAGTTCATCGTATTTCTCAGTCCGTTGTGAGGAAGGTAATAAATCCGCTGCTCATACTCTGCGTTCCGTCGGACAGCACCCAGAGCGCCTCCGTTTCCGGCAGGCGTTCCACCAGCGCCATGCCCTCGTCAATCGGCATGCAAAAAAGCCCCGTGGTCAGCGCGTCCGCCAGCGCGGAATCGCTCGAAATTACCGTGACTGAATCATAGCGCTTGGACGGCATCAGCGTTTCAGGATCGATGATGTGATGATAGCGCTTGCCACCTACGGTATAGTAGCGCTCATAGGTGCCGCTGGTGACCACGCTCTGGCCGGATACCTGCACCACGCACAGGGTTTGGCCCGCATACGGGTTCTGGATGCCGACCTTCCAGCCCGTCCCGTCCGGGCGTGTGCCGATGGAGCAGACGTTTCCGCCGAGGCTGAGGAGCATCGAAGTGACCCCCGCCTCCCGCATTGCCGCTATCGCCCGCTGCGCGGCATACCCTTTAGCGACTGCGCCGACGTCGAGCTGTGTGCTTGCCTCTGTGATATACAGCGTGCCAGCGGTGCGCTCGAGGATGATGTTGCTGATGGAGGCGTGCATGTTTGCCGCGAGAAGCGCGTCCATCGGCGGAAGTACGGCCTGTTCGGGATCGTTCAACCCCGCTTCGCGATACGATTGCCATATCTTCAGCACGCCGCCCATGGCGATATTCATCCTGCCGTCGGTCAGCGCGTCCATCGATATGGCGTACTCGATCATATCGAGAATCTTATCATCCACCGCGACCGGGGCATCGCCTGCGTTTGCGTTGACGGTGGCGAGGTTGTTGACTCCTTCATAGGTGTGGAAGATATCGTAACGCCTATGGTACTCCAGCAGCAGCGTGTGGAGTTTCTCGATCGTCTCGTTTGCCCGCTGCTCGCTCGTGTCGTAGACAATCACCGTGGTGACGGTGTCAAAAACGTCTAAAAAAACCTGTTCATAGCGCTTGGGTGCCGCGTCTGCCGCGCAGCCGCCAAGCAGCAGGCTTACGAGCAGCAGCGCGCTGAGCGCGAGGGTAATGCTATGCCGAATCCTAATAATCGTTCCCGTTCTCCCGCTTGGCGCGTCGCTACCGCGCGCGCAATATCGATTGTGCCTGTAGGCATTATTCCATGTTTGCGCGTGTTAATCAAGCCTCGTCTTGCTTTTGCCGTCTGTTTTTTTCGGCTCTTCGTTGCGGTTATTAGCGCCTTGCTTGTTTTTTTTGCTGTTTTTTGCGGCTTCTGTTTCCTGCTGCGTGTCGCGCGCCGCTTTGGGTTTGAGCCCCCGGAAGGAATAGCGCGCGATGAGCCCCGTGAGCGTACCCGTCACCGACGCGGCAACGAGCAGCACGGGCAGGTAAGCTAAGATGGCACGCGTCTCGACAAAAAAGCAGGCCACAAGCATCTGCGCAACGTTGTGGGCAACCGCGCCAAGCACACTGACGCCGACCACGCTGAGCCCCCTGCTCCTTTGCGCGAGAATCATGGTAAACAGGCTCAGCGCGCCGCCTGCAAAGCTATAGAGCATCGCGGCGGGGCCGCCGTAGAGCAAGCCGCTGAGGCCCACCTTGAGGAGCATCAAAAGAATTGCGCTCGGTACATCCAGCAGATACAGCGCATAGAGCAGCACCGTGTTGGCAAGGCCGAGCTTGACGCCAGGGATGCCGGTCACGGGCAAAAGATGCTCAAAATAGCCCAGCACGATGGCAACCGCGGCGAGCAGGCCGAGTTTCGCGACGGCGGACGCACCCCATCTGCGGTTCATCTTCCGTCCTCCGCTCCCGTAACCTCGACGGTGACGCCGTTTGGCAGACAGACGATCCAGCGATCGAGCAGCAGCTCGTCCGCCTTGCGCGGGTCGATGATGCCGCGCCGCACGCAGATCTGGTTTTTGCAGGTGGAGTGTTCCATGCGCACACCGCTTTCGTCGATGACGACGACATTGACCTTGCCGTCGCCTTGATCGATGGTGATGGTTTGGTAGTCGTCCGCCAAGACTTTGGCGTAAATTTCGCCGCCAACATAGACGGTGACCTCGGCATTCGAGCCTTGGGGCGCGAACAATCGCGAGGCAAAAAAAGCGGAAAGCGCTAGCAGCAGCACGCCGCAGATGAGCAGAATGTCTTTCTTCTTCATGCCGCGCCGCCTTTCTGTTTTTTTCTCGCTTAAACGTATTGTAGCATGTTTACAGGCGCTCTTGCCAGCCCGCTGCAATCGATGCATAGAAGATTCCTATGGATTGTAACAACGTTGCGGAATATTTAATTTTCCCTGCTATAATGGAAGAAGAAAAGCATAGGAGGTGTGTGAAATGAAAATACTCATGATCGGCGGAACAGGCTTGCTTGGCAGCCAGGCCGCGCGAGAGCTCATCTCCCGCGGACATAGCGTGCATTCTATCTCGCTGCCGCCGCTGCCTGACGGCGCGCTTTTGCCGCCCGAAATGACACTCACGCTGAAGAACAGCAATGATATGACCGACGACGAACTCCGCGCGGCCTTTGCGGGCATGGACGGGTTCATCTTTGCCGCTGGCGTGGACGAGCGGATTGAAGGCCCCTCGCCCATCTACGATTTCTTCAAAAAATACAACATCACGCCCTTGGAGCGCATGCTGCGCCTCGCCAAAGAGAGCGGAGTCAAGCATGCGGTCATCGCGGGGTCTTATTTCTCCCACTTCGCCAAAAAGTGGCCAAGCATGGAGATGACCCGCTGGCATCCCTATATCCGCAGCCGCATCGATCAGGAGAGCATTGCGTTTTCGTTTGCGGACGAGCACTTTGACGTGTCCGTTCTCGAGCTGCCGTATATCTTCGGCGCGCAAAAGGGCAGAAAGCCAGTCTGGGTGTTTCTCATCGAGATGCTGCTCAAGATGAAAGGCGCGATTCTCTACCCGCGCGGCGGCACCACGATGGTCACCGTTCGTCAGGTCGGCCAGGCCTTTGCGGGCGCGCTGGAGCGCGGGCGAGGCGCTGTCGCCTATCCAATCGGCTGGTTTAACCTGACCTGGAAAGAGATGCTCGCCATCATGAACAAATACATGGGGCTGCCTAATAAAAAGATCATCACCATTCCGAAGTTTCTCTTTGCCATGAGCGCAAATCAGATTGAGAAACAGCACCACTCAAAGGGTACAGAGGGCGGACTGCTGATGTCAAAATTTGTGGATATGCAGACGAGTAATCTCTTCATCGATAAGATGGAAGCCTGCCTGCCCTTGGGCGTGACGGATGACGACATCGACGGCGCAATCGGCGAATCCGTGCTCATGAGCATGGAAGTGATCGACAAAAAGGCAACTGTCATCGATATGAAAGGGGAGTAGATTTTCCTTTTGCATTATAAATGAACAAATCAGAAAGACTAGGATGAAGCTATTCTAGTCTTACTTTTATTAGCTGTATATATAGAACATGTGTTATAATTCAGAAAAAATGCAAGGGAATGCGTATGAAACGTGCATATTATCAGAGCCACCTAGAAGTCTTCATTAGGAAAACTCCAGACGCGGTTTTAGGCGAGATTGTATCGAACAACGCTTTTGCACTAGAACAAAGACAGCGAGATGCATGGATTCGCCAGATCCGCATCTTACAAGATTCGCTATCACATTTTCATGAAAGTGGCATTGCATTTGAATACTCAATTCCCAGAATTGGCGCTCGAATTGACAACGTGTTTATATGTCGCGGTGTAATATACATTCTTGAGTTTAAGGTAGGAGAACGCGAATTTCCGAAACATGCTGTAGAGCAGGTTTTAGACTACGCTCTCGATTTGAAATATTTCCACAAAGCGAGCCAAACAAGAAAAATCGTACCCATTCTTGTATGTACTCAGGCTGACGATATTGTGAGCGAACTCGCAAGCGACGAAGACGGTGTCTATCACGTCATAAGATCTAACGCAAAAAATCTTTGCAGCACATTAAAACTTATCGTATCTCAGTTAAACGATGTTCCAATGACGATCGATGACTGGGTTGATTCACCTTATATGCCTACCCCTACTATCATCGAGGCCGCTCAAGCATTGTATCGCGGTCATGATGTTAAAGAAATATCTCGCAGCGACTCTGAAAGTTATAATCTTAGCCTTACAACCGATATTATCAATCAAATCATAGATGATAGTAAAGCCCATGGTAGAAAATCTATATGCTTCATTACCGGTGTGCCCGGGGCTGGAAAAACGCTAGCGGGATTAAATATCGCCAATGCGAGGCACAATTTTAGCGAAGACGAGCATGCTGTCTTTTTGTCCGGGAATGGATTCTTAGTCGATGTTTTGCGCGAAGCATTAGCGCGCGACGAATCATGCCGCTCAAATGGCTTGATAAGAAAAGGGTTGTCGCGAAAAAAAGCAAATGCATTTATTCAAAATATTCACCACTTTCGAGATGACGCAATCTCTACAGATACCGCCCCAAATGAGAAAGTAACTATATTTGACGAATCACAACGTGCATGGACCAAAGAACAAACCGCCAACTTCATGGCAAAAAGAGGTCATGTGGATTGGGATATGTCCGAACCTGAATTCTTAATAAGCATTATGGATCGCCATGTTGACTGGGCTGTCATTGTTTGCCTCGTCGGAGGCGGACAAGAAATCAACACTGGCGAAGCTGGCCTCCCTGCCTGGTTTGATGCATTGAAAGAAAAATTCCCTCACTGGGACGTGTTTGCTTCAAATCGAATAACTGATCAAGAATATACGCGTGGGATTTCAATTGAAGAGCTGTTTGGCACGTTAAACATCACAATATATGATAATCTACACTTGGCAGTTTCACTGCGTTCTTTTCGGAGTGAACACGTCTCAGAATTCGTCAAGGCTCTTTTAGATGTCGATCGACAAAAAGCTGTCTCGTTAATGAAAACACTGGAAGGCAATTATCCGGTGTTCATCACACGAAACCTATCTGCTGCAAAGAAATGGGTTCAATCGAAAGCTCGTGCGAGCGAACGTTATGGGATTATAGCAAGCTCAGGCGCAAAGCGACTGAAAACGTTCGGGATATGGGTTCAAAATGAAATCGAAGCAAAAGAGTGGTTTCTAAATGCGACGGACGATGTTCGTTCATCTAATTTTCTGGAAAATACAGCAACAGAATTCGACATTCAAGGACTAGAAATCGACTGGGCTCTTGTTGCTTGGGATGCAAACTACCGCTTTGTCACTGATCATTTCCAATATTTCAATTTCATTGGCACTCGTTGGAATATTGTGCGACAAGCCGAGGATAGGCTCTATTTAAAGAATGCTTATCGAGTCCTTTTAACAAGAGCGCGCCAAGGATTTATCATATTCATTCCATCTGGAGATGATGCTGACGTTACAAGAAAATCCGAATTTTACGATGGAACCTATCAATATCTGAAATCTCTTAATATTCCCGAGATTTAAATCAAAACCCAACTGCTTTTATTATCTGTCGAGATGATAGGTTAGCAAAAATTACAAAAATCGCCGCGCTCACACGCGGCGATTTTTGTAATAATTCTTGTATTACACGTTAATCCGAAACAGCGTTACGTCGCCGTCTTGCATCACATACTCTTTGCCCTCGCTGCGCACGAGGCCCTTTTCTTTGCAGGCGGCCATGGAGCCAAGCTCCTGCAGCGTGGCAAACGGCACGATCTCCGCGCGGATGAAGCCGCGCTCAAAGTCCGTGTGAATCTTGCCCGCAGCCTGCGGCGCCTTTGTTCCGCGGATGATCGTCCAGGCGCGGACTTCCTTGGGGCCGCCCGTGAGATAGCTGATTAAGCCCAGCAGACGATAGCAGGCCTTGACGAGCTGGTCGAGGCCGGATTCCTTGATGCCGAGTTCCGCCAAGAACGCGTCCTTTTCGGCGGGGTCGAGCTCGGCGATCTCCTCCTCAAGCTTGCAGCAGATGGTCAGCGCCTCCGCTTTTTCGGCTTTGGCGATTTCGTATAGCGCCTGCACATGCGCGTTCGGCTCCGCGCCGATCTCGTCCTCACTCACGTTGGCGACGTAGATGATGGGTTTGCTCGTGAGCAGGAAAAAGCCGCGCATGAGCTCCGCTTCCTCTTCGGTGATGTCGAGGCTGCGCGCGGGCTTGCCGCTCTCGAGCGCCTTTTGGATGCGCTCGAGCAGCTCGACTTCCGCGTGGGTTTTCTTGTCCCCCGCCTTGAGCAGCTTACGCGCGCGGTCAATGCGCTTTTCCACCGTCTCCATGTCTGCAAAGATCAGCTCAAGCGAGATGGTCTCTACGTCTCGCGCGGGGTTGACGCTGCCGTCCACATGCACGATGTTCTCGTCCTCGAAACAGCGCACCACGGGCACCACCGCGTCCACCTCGCGGATATGCGAGAGGAACTTGTTGCCGAGGCCTTCGCCGCGGCTCGCGCCGCGCACAAGACCCGCGATATCGACAAACTCGATCGTCGTGGGCGTGTATTTTTCGGGGTTGTACATCTTGGCCAGCACGTCCAGACGCTCGTCCGGCACCGCCACCACGCCGACATTCGGCTCGATGGTGCAAAACGGATAGTTCGCGGCCTG
>JAUYTF010000103.1 GCA_030695285.1 Eubacteriales bacterium
ATATAGTATATGCTGTGGCTTTTGTAATAGCCGCTGCAGCATCAAGGAATTTTCCCAATACTGCTTTACTCTTGTTTTTAAACCGTTCTGCTTTGAACTCTGAAGATTTCGTAATTGAGTAGATCAAGGGCAATAGAGCATCATCACTAAAATCCGTTTCCCATGAATTGTAGTATATTGCACTAAATGCAGCATTTTTCCCTGGGAGAGATTCATCCTTCATCTCCTTAGTGCGATCCTCCAGATAATTCCTCAACATCTTCGCAAACCGCGTCTTCCCCGTCCCCCACGGCGAATCGATCGCGATTACATAAGCACCGTCACTGTCCTCACGACGATACTTATCGCAGTTCTCCAACATAGACTTCAAGAACTCGGCATACTTTCTTCTATCGAGTTTATCATCTGTCTCAAAATAGTATTCCATCCGCATCCCCTCCATTTTCTACAGTATATTACATTCCACTTCGGTAAGCAAAGGTAGAAATTGTCATAATACAAAAAACGCGACCTCGATTGAGGCCGCGCTTGCAGGTTCGTTGTCGTTGGCTTTTAAACCGCGCTATCCTTTGCCATCGGCAGACCGACGACGTAGATCAACCCGACTAGGTTAAAGAAGAACCCCGTGAAAAAGTACCCGCGATAGCCCTTTTTCTTGGCGAGTTTCGACGTGAAAATGCCCATGATGATGCTGGGAACGAACGCGATGATCCCCCAAAGATACCATAGGTTCGAGAACGTTGTTGTCAGATCGGTAAGAATCGTCGGATCCATAAGAAATCCTCCTTATATTTTGTTTTATCATACTACATCCATGCAATTCGTCAATGATTTTGTCACATTGCAAACGAAACCCGCGCTGGCTTTCGCTCTGCGCGGGTGATCGAGCTTTTCTTAAGAAAAGCGTTATGCTTGCAGCTTATCGTTTAGTTCTTTGATGTGCTTCTTCATAATAATCAACGTTATCCTTGCAGCTTATCGTTTAGTTCTTTGATGCGCTTCTTCATGCCGGCATACTGCGAAAACCAGATGACAGCGTAGATTGAGACAAAGATGCCCACATAGATGAGTATCCCTGCAGCGCTTTGCGGCATCCAGCGCGCAAAATACGCGATCGGGAACGACGCAAGAGACGTGACCAGCAGATGCACCAGCGTCATTTTCAGCAGGCTCCAGTGCTCTGCCTCCCAGATAACGGAAGCCCCGGCCCACGCCGCGCCATAGATCATGGACAGCCCCGCCTGGAACAGAACCGCGTTGATCTCGCTGCCCATTTCGCTCGCGAGCTCCGGAACAACCGCGTGAAACTGCCCGTCGCCATAGAAGAGCGATATGACGATGGTGATGATTGTGCTGATGGCAAGCCCCAAGGGCGCCCCGAGCAAACAGCGCTTGATCAGTTCTTTTTTCATGTTGCTTCCTCCTTATAGTCCTAAAACCTGTTTGATTTTCGCGACGTACCGGCGGGAAACATACGTGACAAAGCCGTTCTTCATCCGCACGCAGATGGTGCCCGCAAAACTCAAATCGAAGCCGCGAATCCAATGGAGATTGACGATTTCCGAATTAGAAATGCGCACAAACCGTTTTCCGTCTAGCCGCTCCTCGAGCTCATACAGCCGCAGCCGCAACGAAAAGCGCCCATCCGCTGTCTCGGCAAACACTTTGCCTCCCTCGGCAAACACCCGCAGAATGTCCTCCTGCGCGAGGATGACCGCCTCTTCGTCCCGAAACCCCACCAGCACCTGCGGCGCATCCTGCGCGAGCCTGCGCACAAGATTTTGAATTTCGTCGGTCACTTTGTTTGTATGGATCACCAGCGTGGTTTCCCCGCAGGCGGCATCCACCTTTACCTCGATCTTCACTCGTTCACCCCCTCGTTATGATTGCAGTATACAGAGTTGCGCTTCTCTTGCGCGATTGTTTTTCGACAAATGGTTGTTTTTTTCGCACGGGTGGTTCTATGTCCGCTTGATTGCGTGAGTGTCTACAAAAACACGCCGCACTGGGCGGCGTGTGAATCGTGCGCTTTGCTGCCAATCTTACTCAACCGAAACGATCCGTTGCAATCGCGCCAGTGCATATTCTCCGTCATGCGGCAGGCCGCAAAACGTTTTAAGCATGCTCTGCGCGCACGTGATGCGAACAACGCCTGCGCGCAGGAGCAGGTGCTCCAGTTCGTTCCGTTTTGCTTCCTCACAGCACAGCGTACAGGTTTGAAGATATCCTTTATGCGGGCGCAGTTGTTCAATGATTTTATCATGCGGCAAGGGCTTCACCCAAGGCATGCGAAACTGAAAGCTCTGCGAAAGCTGCCTGTCCCGGCAAGCGATCACACCTGCGTGCACAGATTCGAAAATCATCACAGTTTCATCGTCGGACTCCAGCGCGCATGTATACAGTTCAATCTTCCGTTTTGCGGCAACAAACAGCTCGTCTGCGCGCGGATACGCGGCGGAGATACGATCCAGAACGCAAAGAAACCGCGCGGAAACCTCCTTTACATCATCAAACCGATCCGTATCCAGATAGATGCCCTGGCAAGAGTTGCACAAAAGCTGCTCTGATTGGCAGATATTATGCGCAAGCGACACAAGCACTTCTTCCGTAGCGAACGCAGGAGTCAGATACGCAAAGCTCAACTTGTGTCCCCACTCGATCACGCGCATGCCGGGGTCTGCAAGAGAGCGCGCCGCCTTGATGGCCTGATCTCCGCCCCAGACGACGATGCCATCCGCCAACTTCGAAAGACGATGCAGCATGTCCGCATCGTCAGACGCTGTATCAAACACAAACACGCGCTCGGCAATGCGCGGTTCGAGCCGCATGAGCGCCAGCAGGATAAAGTTCGTTAAACCATTGTCCTCGCGCGGGAGCTTGACAATGTTGATATTTCCCGTGAGCAACCCCTCCAGTACGCTGTAAAACGGAAGTGCATCCGCATTTCCCGCGGTGATGTGCAGCAGCACGCCGAGCGGCTCGGCTTGCAGACGCACGCGGGTTTCTTCCCCTAGCGGCGTAACATAGCTGGCCAGCCCGTCTCCCAGTTCCAGCCTTACGCGCTCCGTCAGGTATGCGCCGGAGAGCTGCTTTCGCGCCTCGCATAATTCCGCTTTCGCCTTTCTTTCGTCCAGCCCCAGTCCGCAAAGCAACGGTAAATACGTCTCTTCCGAGATAACGTTTGAAAGCATATCACAGGCGGCAATGACTGCCTCGCGCGAAAGTGCGGGAAGAGACAGCATGTCTTCGATTGCAGCTTCCAACCGCGCGAGCGTGCCGGGTAATTCAGCACCGGACACGATTGATCCAAACATCAGGTTCATTTGCCGCGCATCTCCCCTCCGCGTTCAGCAATCACTGCCGAACAGGTTTGTATACTGCGCACGCCCGCGCGCCCCAGCGGCACGAAGTATGGCGTTTGGATGCCGCAGCCGCAGGTTTCGCCTTCGTGCAGTGTCGCCAGATCATCCGTCATAACGCTGACAAGCGGCATGCTTTTCACCAGTGGGGAGACAAAATTTAGTAGCCCCGCCTCACCAAAGGCAAGCGACTCCAGCGAATGCGTGTCCCGAATGATCACGCGGCTGTAAGCCGGTATATGAAAGTGTCCCCTGCTGCATTTGCAATACGCAAGCGGGTGCTCTGCGGCGCTGAAGAACTCGTGGATACGCTCTTTGGGAATGCCCAAATGCCTCTTTACCATTGTTTGCAGCTGCTCCAGTGTAAAGGCCTCGCTCGTAAACTGCTTCCAGCCACCGCCCAGCAGGACTCTTGAGTGCGGGTTGAGTGCAAGCGCAATGCCGTCTTTCTCCAACTCTCGCAGCAAGAACGCAAAATATGCCGGAAAGCCGATAAAGCGCACCGGCGCATTGCTTTTTGCGATGCGAAGGAGCGCATTTTTAACGCCGGCCTGGTTTTCGACATATCCGTTTTTCGTCGATTTGAGCGCATAGGTTCGGCTCAGTGCGGGCGCAAACCAAGAAGCGCCATATGCGCTCTTCATCGCGCCAAGGTCGCTTTGCTTTGACGGCTCGTAGCCAAGAATGATATAGTGCGCGGGACGCAGGGAGATGAGTCCGTGATAGGCAAACATCCGTGCTGCCATCGCGAGGCCAAGGAGCATACTTGAACAGTCAAACCCGATTCGGCTGACGCTGCCGCGTGTACCGGAGGACGTCGCCTGTAACAAAAGCTTCCGCTCCGGCATGGAGAGCAGGCGGTTGCGTTTGAGGTAAAGCGTTGTCAGCGGAGGAATGCGGTGCACATCCTCTTCCCTCGCCACTTGTTCCGGTGTAAAACTGCTCTTTTTCAGTAGGAGCGCATACACGCTGCAGTGCTCCACATGAAATCTCACATGACGGCGCAGTTCGTCAAGAAACACGCCCTCATCGGCTACATATGGATTTTTCCCTGTAAACAGAGTAATTCTTTGATGCATTGTGCTTCCTTAGAACGTTGATATCTCAAATCATATCACATTCATTTCTCGCGTCAATCAAACACCCTTGGTTTGCCTTGTTTCTTCTTATCGATCCGCCAGCGCAAGTTCAACCGCCTTCTTTGCGTGGATCACCGTGGTGTCAAACAACGGAATCGAAACATCCGCCTGCGAGACGATGAGCCCCAGCTCCGTGCAGCCAAGCAGGATCCCCTGTGCGCCGCGCTGCTGAAGCGAGGCGATGACACGCAGATACTCATCGCGTGATTCTTGCTTCACTATGCCAAGACAGAGCTCTTCAAAGATCACGCGGTTTACAAGGTCTATATCGTCTTTTTCGGGAATCAGCGCTTCGATGCCGCATTCCGTGAGCTTATCGCGGTAAAACGCCTGTGTCATGGTATACTTCGTGCCGAGCAGCCCGACGCGGCTGATACCCTGCGCGCGTAATGTTTCCGCCGCTGCCTCTGCAATATGCACGAGCGGCACGCGGATGCGGCTCTGCACTTCCGGAGCGACCTTGTGGAAGGTGTTGGTGCAGATAAGGACGACGTCCGCTCCCGCCGCTTCCAGCCGCGCGGCAACGCCGCCCAGCAGGTTTGCAGCTGCATCCCATGCTCCGCGGGACATCATCGCTTCCAGTTCAAAAAAATCGACGCTATAGAGCAGCACCTTTGCCGAGTGCAGACCGCCGAGCGCATCTTTCACGCCCTCGTTGATCAATTGATAATACGTCACCGTGCTCTCCCAGCTCATGCCACCGATGAGTCCGATCGTCTTCATCATTGTTCTTCTCCTATCGCTTGTCGCAGCCCGCTGCTACTCGTGGTATGAAACATTATAACAAATCAGATAATTGAATCGTTGGATAGTGGTACTTGACACCATCTCTCCTGCTCCAATGCTGAATTGCACCGCAGGGGCACCATTCATCACAGGCAAAGCACGCTTCACAATGATGCAGAAATTCAGGTTTACCATCAGGGCAGACGATGTTCCGCGCCGGGCATACCTTCGCGCAAATGCCGCAGTTGATGCAGCTCTCCCGCACCAATATGCTTCGATCGGTCAACGGCAAATAGTATTCAGCGCTGTGCAGATCATCCGTGTGTTCCTTTGCTTT
>JAUYTF010000106.1 GCA_030695285.1 Eubacteriales bacterium
TCGCCCCAAAGCCGCATGGCTTTCACGCACAGCAGCAGCCCGCTTGGCAGAAAGCGCATAGGAGAACAGGAACGCTGTCTCTTTTGGGTTCTTTAAACTTGCTAAGAGCGCGTTCTTTACGATGTTTTCTACGCCGTTGGTTAAATATCGGTCCAGATCAAATCCGGCTTGCATGGGGTTTCCTCTTTTCCAGTCGTCATCATATCGCTTACTGATTACAAATCGAACGATGGTTTCACCTCGTGTGTATGAAGCGAATCACACACGTTGGTATATTATCAGATCGACTCTTAAAAAACAATCAACTATTGCACGAAAAGCGACAAACTGCACGTAAAATTTTCCTGAAAAAATCAACCATTGCGTGTTAAACGGGAAGATACACGAAAAATCTTTCTGAAGCAAACAACCAGTGAGCGATTTTTTGAACAGAATACAAGAAAAAGGGCCGGAGCACACAACCAGCGGTTCAGGTTTCGTTTTTTTTCCGAAAAACGCGATTTTTGAACAACGTGTCTATTGACGCGGAGCAAAGATCGTGTTACCTTAAAACTGTACTCAAATCCAAATTGCAATACAGAAGCGTGCCCACATTTCAAAATAGAAGGAGCATCGATTCAACATGCAACACGAAAAAAAAGAAGAAAGTTTGCGCGTCGTCAAATATGTGCTATTTTCCATTTCGGCGGGGGTCATTCAGTCACTGGCGTTTGCGCTGCTGCATGAGATACTACACTGGCCATATTGGCCGTGTTATCTCATTGCGCTCGTGCTCAGCGTGCTCTGGAACTTTACCCTCAACCGTAAGTTCACATTCCAGAGCGCTGCGAACATTCCGCGTGCCATGCTGCTTGTCGCCGGATACTACTGCGTGTTCACCCCGCTTTCCACGATTTGGGGCAACGCGCTGACCAACGCGGGCTGGAACGAGTACCTCGTGCTCTTTGGCACGATGCTGATCAACCTGACCTCCGAATTCCTCTTCTGGCGGTTGGTGGTCTACCGCGACAGCATCAACACCAACGAGCGCGCAAAGAAGAGGCTTTCGCGCCTACAGGCGGAAGCCGGACAGCAGGAAGAAACGAAATGAGCGAACGCAAACGAACCAGGACACAGCGCGCGATTCTGCACGCGGCAAAAGTGCTTTATGAAAAGCAGGGCGTGGGCAACGTGCCATTTGACGATATCGCCGAGACGGCGGGCGTATGCCGCACGACGGTGTTTAACCACTTTGCGGACGCAGCAGAATTACAGCAGGCGATTGCGGTGGCTGAGATTGGCGATCTGATCGAGTTCGGAGAAGAGTCCCATCTATGCGGGCTTGCGCTCATCCATGCGCTATTAGATAAGCTCATCGACGACACGGCGAACTATCCGCGCGTCATGGCGCGGCTCGCCAACGCCACGATCCTCGGCGGCGAAAGCGGCAGGGTGGGGGAGATAGAGCGACTCATCGCGCGGCAGTTTGAGAAGGAGTTTGATGCAGCACTCTCGCAGACAAAGATTACCGCCGGCCTTCTTGCGCAGATGACGATGGGGTTGTACTACGGACAGGTCAACCACCAGCTTGCATTCGGGTTGCCTTTTGAGGCAGAGCAGATGAAGAAGCAGATGCGGGTGATGCTGGCGCTTTTGTTGCGCGGCATGGGCGTTGGCGAATAACGAAAATGCAGGATAATTGTTTGCAGATAGAGAGGAAACTGGATATGGAGCACTGCGGAATCAGCCGTTGGGACGATCCCAACACCATCAACGAACAACTCAAAACACTCACCGATGCCCCGATCTACGAGGTTTCGCTTGAGTATTATCAGAATGAAGTGATGCGCTATTTTGACGAGAAATGCAAGCGCTCCCGCGCGGTCTACGAGGAAGCCAAGCAGTATATCCCCGGCGGGGTACAGCACAATCTCGCGTTCAACAAGCCGTTTCCCATCTGCGTGACCCGCGCAAACGGCGCGTATCTTTTCGACGCGGACGGCAACCGCTACATCGACTTTTTACAGGCGGGGGGCCCTACCATCCTCGGCAGCAACAATGAGGCGGTACGCAAAGCCGCGATGGGCTTAATCGAAGAATGCGGCCCCGTGACGGGGCTACTGCATGAGGCGGAGTTGCTCATTGCAAAGGAGATTCACCGCCACATGCCCGCGGTGGAGATGTTCCGCATGCTCGGCAGCGGCACAGAGGCGGTCATGGCGGCGTTACGCATCGCGCGCATTGCGACGGGGCACAAGCGCGTCGTCAAGATCGGCGGCGCGTATCACGGCTGGTCGGATCAAATGGTATACGGGCTCAAGATTCCCGGCAGCCGCGCGCTGCTGGAGTCGCACGGTATCCCGCGCGCGTGCTATTCGCTCACGGATGAAGTGCGCCCAAACGACCTTGGCATGCTCGAAACTATGCTGCGCCTCAACCGCATCAAGGGCGGCACGGCGGCGGTGATCGTCGAACCTGTGGGGCCAGAGAGCGGTACGCGACCCGTGGCGCAAGCGTACAACGCGGGTGTTCGCGCGCTCTGCGACAAATACGGCGCGCTGTTGATATTCGACGAGGTGGTGACGGGCTTCCGCGTGGCCTTAGGCGGTGCGCAGGGTTATTTCAACATCGTGCCGGATCTGACCATCTTCGGTAAAATTGTCGCGGGTGGATATCCTGCCGCGGGCGGCGTCGGCGGCAAAAAAGAGTATGCCGCGCTCATGGCGGCGGGTGTGGCCACCGGTAAACACCGCGCCTATGTCGGCGGAACGCTGGCGGCAAACCCGCTCTCCTCGCTGGCGGGCTACACGGCAATCCGCGAGATTGAGCGCACCAACGCCTGCGAGATCGCGGGCAGACAGGGCGACAAGCTCGCCGACGGGTTAAAAGCGCTGATCGCGAAACACGACCTGCCGTTTGTGGCGTATAATCAGGGGTCTATCGTGCATCTGGAGTGCACAGGCGCGATGAGCTTTGACTACTCGAGTATGAGCTTTGTCAAGTCTGCGTTGGGGCTCTTGAAAAACAAGGCGATGATGACGCGCCGCAAAGAGGCGATGGAGCGCATGGGCGCTGCCTACATGGCAAACGGCATTGTCACCCTCGCGGGAAGCCGCCTCTATACGTCGCTGGCGGACACCGACGAAGTGATAGCAAGTGCGTTGAATCGGTTTGAGACGGTGTTTTCGCATGTGATCAACACAGTGGCTCACTGAAACGAGCGTTTCTCTGACGCATGTTTTGCTCGGTGGCAGCACCGGAGCAATCTAGCAAGAACGAACGATGGGACAAAGACGGGAGAGAGCCACATGGAACGCTATATCCTTGCCCACGACATCGGCACCAGTTCCGACAAAGCGGTGCTGGTTCGCTTTGACGGATCGATTCGCGCAACGGCGAGCGAGCCGTATCCGACGTATTATCCCAACCCCGCGTGGGTGGAGCAGGACCCTGCGGACTACTGGAAAGCCGTCTGCGAGACGAGCAAGCGTGTGCTGGCTGACAACGACATCTCGCCCGAGAGCATCGCGGCAGTGGTGTTTTCCACACAGGCGCAGGGGGTGATCCCCGTCTCCGAGGATGGAACGGTGCTGTATCCGAACATCACCTGGGTGGACGGGCGCGCGGAAAAACAGGCGCAGCACATCATGAAAAAGATCGGCGGGCGGCGAATATTTACTCTGCTTGCGGGCACGCCCATCATGGGTAAGGACTGCATCGCGAAGATTATCTGGCTCAAAGAGGAGCGCCCGGACGTCTATCAAAACGCGCATCGCATCCTCGACGTAAACGGCTACCTCAAGTTTCGCTGCACGGGAAAGATGGTGACGGAGCTCTCAGGCGCTTCTGGTTATGGCTTTGACCTCAAGAAAAAAACGTGGCTTTCCGTGCTGCCGCTGGCGGGTATCGATATGAAGAAACTCCCGCCGCTCGTCAAGAGCACGGATATGGTCGGCGGATTGACCGTACAGGCCGCGCGGGAAACGGGGCTGCTCGCGGATACGCCCGTGTTCGGCGGTTGCGACGATGTGCAGGCGGCGGCGTTAGGCGCGGGGCAATCCGCGGACGGGGATGTTCACGTTTACCTCGGTACTTCCGCATGGGTTGCGGCGGCGACGAGGACGGGGGATGCGTTCAAGCACGGTGCGGCGGCAATTCAGAGCGCTGACCCCGACATGAACCTCATCGCGGGGATTACGGAGAGCGCGGGCGCGAATATCGAATGGATTCGCGACCAGTTTTTCCGCCACGAAAAGGAAAAATACGGCGCGGGCGTGTTCAACTACATGGATGAAGTGATCGCCACCGTGCCGCCGGGCAGCGACGGGCTGATCTGCACGCCATGGATGCTGGGCGAACGCTGTCCCGTTTCGAGCACGACTACACGCGCGACGCTGTTTAACATCTCTATGGTGCACACGCGCGAGCATCTCATGCGCGCGGTCTACGAAGGCATCGCTTACAACATTCGCTGGATTATTCAGAATTTTTGCCGCGATTACGCCATCGCCTGCGACGACATCCGCATCATCGGCGGCGGCGCGCTGGACAAGGGCTGGATGCAGATCCTTTCCGATGTCACGGGGCGCAGCATCAGTGTGGTGGAAAATCCACGCAACGCTGGCGCGGTCGGCGTGGCGGTTGTCGCGCTCATCGGCCTCGGCGAGCTGCCCTCGTTTGCCGCCGCAAAGAAGTTTGTGCGCGTGAGTGCGGTGTTTTCGCCCAATGTTGCGAATAAGGCGGTCTATGACACGCTGTTTTCGCAGTATCAGCAGCTCTACCACTCGCTCTCGGGCGTGTATGCCGTGGCGAATAGCAAACGCTTTACCGAAGAAAAGGCGCAAGCGTGAAGTGCGCGAAGGGGACATGATCAAATGACGAAAGCACAAGCCGAGATGGCTTTTCTGGAATTATCGGCGCAGCTAAAAAACGAAGGCCTTCTGGAAAAAGAGGGCGCGGTGCAGGTGGCCCTGCGCGGAGAGAGCGGGGAAGTGTTCTTTTTTGAGCTCGACGACGCAGGCATAGCCATGCAGGAAAGCTGCTTAGGAATCAAGGATGTGCCGCTTTTGCATGCGTTTGCCGTCAAGCCGGAGGCAAAGACGCTGCTGCTCCTTCGCGGCACCTATGCGCCAATGATTGCGCAGAGCCTGCGCGCGCTCACGGCAGAGCTCGATGACATGGCGCAGATTGTGGGCCTCACCGCGCGGGTTGCAAACGCGCTCTCGCCGAAAGAGATCGCGCGTTGCCTCCGTGCGCGCAATAGCTGCTTTGTCAAAGGCGCGGGCATGCTGATTACCGGGCGCTCGGTCAGCGAGGCGGTCACTGGCGCGATTCTGCTGGAAAAAGCGGCCATGACGCACATCCTCGCTAAGAAGATCGGCGGGGCGAAGCGCGTGCCGCTGTTTTCCGCTGCGCTGATGCACTTCATCTATCAAAAGAAGTATTCCAAGATCAACCTCGGCGCGGAGGCGGAAAAGGTGCAGGCGACGCCTGTGGCGAAAGCCGTTCAGCTTGCGCAGACCGCGCAGGAGCGCGATCTGCGCGCGCAGATCGTCGCCTATGGCAGACAATTGCAGGAAGAGGGATTGTTGCAAGGCACCTGGGGCAATCTTGCCGTACGGCTCGATGAAACCTACATGCTTTGCACACCGAGCGGGCTGGACTACCGCCTGCTCACGCCGGATGATATCGTGAAGGTAACGCTTTTTACCCTCGACTATGGCGCGCAGCGCAAACCCACGAGCGAAAAACGGCTGCACAGAGACATCTTCACCGCGCGCGCGGATGTCGGCGCGGTGATCCACACGCACGCGAAGATCTGCGGTGTATTTGCGGCGGCGAGAAAGAGCATCTGCTGCATCGAAGGCGAGATGAAACGCCTTATTGGAGAAGAGATGCGCTGCGCGGGGCACGCGCTGCCCTCGACCAGGAAGCTCTCTAAGGTTGCGCTGGGCGCGCTGGGCAACCGCAACGGATGCCTGCTGATGAACCACGGGGTGATCTGCTGCGGAACGGATCTGGAGCGCGCATATCTGGCTTGCAAGGCAGCAGAAGCGGCGGCAGGGCAGCAGCTGGGACTTTAGACGCATCCGGAAATCAAGTACGTTTGCTTGAACCATTATTTTGATCCATCAAAGATAAAATAAACAAACGGCGGAGCATGTGCTTCGCCGTTTTGTATTGGTTCGTTGTGGTGATATCGATTTATGCGTCGAGCTTGCTCATGCGCGCAAGCACGTAGAGCAAAACGCTGTTCCAGTAGATCGCGGTTTCGTTGGTGGAATAGCTTTCCACAGAGTCGATGTAGCGCTCGGAAGCGGGCTTGCCCGCAAGCAGTGTTTTTGCCGCGAGGTCGTGGAGGCCTTCGTTCGGGCCGCCGACCAGCATGCCGGGCATCGCGCGTCCGGCCGCGGCCGACGGGCGATGATGCGGCTGCCTAGGTGAAGATTCGGCAGCTCCGGTGATGAAATTAACGCCCAGCGGGTTGTTGCCGAGGATATAGGCGAGGTGCGCGCGCGCGGCGGAAAGATACCGCTCGTTCTCCTGCGCGTCGTTTGCCAGCAGCAACGTCATCGTATGGTTTAGAAGATACATGTTGCTGCCCCAGAGGAATTCGGTAATCGAGATGCCGAGCGGGCTCTTCTCGGTGAGCTCGCAGATGCGCTCCGCGGTGGAGAGCAGGTCTGCGCGGATGCGACCGGCTAAAAAGTCGTCCTCACAGGCGCGGGGGCCGAAATACAGCACCGCGTTGCCATATCCGCCCATGTCCGCCCAGCCGAAGTCGGAGGAACGCCCGCCCTGATACAGCGCGGCGGCGTCCGCGAGATAATAGGACTGTCCGGTCGCCTGATACAGCGCGCAGGCGGCAAAATAGCGCTCATCCGCGTCTGATTCGTCGCCGTACTCGCCCGTGATCACGCCGGAGGGGTTATGGAAGGGCAGCGGCTTGGTGTGCTTTAAAAATTCATAGGCGTTGACCGAGGCGCGCAGGCATTTCTTCGCGAACGTGCGGTCGATCGACTCGTAGAGCGGAGCCGCCATCGCCATGACGGCGGAAAAATCGCCCGTGGCGGCGGTGGAGACGGGGAAGATGTACAGTTCCGCAGTTTCGTCTTGCGGGTTTGCCGTGATATCGGGGAAATACGCGCAGGTCACCTTGTGGTAGACGCCGCCATCGTCCCGCTGCATCTTTATTAGCCATTCGAGTTCAAAGCGCACTTCGTCCAGCACGTCCGCGACGCCGTTGCCGCTCTCGAGAATGTCCCAGTCGTCGCCGAACGCTTCCGGCGCGGCCCGAAACGCCAGAAGCAGATCGGCGACGGCTTTACAGGCTGGCACCACATACCGTCCGTAATCGCCTGCGTCGTGCCAGCCGCCGGATACGTGGAGGAATATATCCGAACCGAAAACACGAGCGGGCGCGGTATGGCATGCCGGATGCGAAAACGCGCCAGCAAATGCGGCATCGAGCGTAGCGCCGCAGCGCTGCAAATAAAACATGCGTCCAACTGGTTTGATAAGCGATTGCGTCATGAGCCCTCTCTGTGGGTCGCTGTAAAATCGGGTTTTGCTTGTGTGCATGCCGAAGCAAACGGGCGAAATCTCCTGATTCGTAACACTTTCCATGGGATGCGCCTCCAAACGCGATGGCCGAGAGATACAAATCCAGCGGCCGGATTCGTGTTGTTCTGGTGGTTCATTCGTTGATGTTCTTGACCGTGTCGCCCTTGAGCAGCTGCCCCGAAACCATGATCTGCTGCGGAAGCGCGGTCTTTGGCTGCTCGATGAGCTCCACCAGCTTTGCCGCGGCTTCGCATCCCATCGTCTCCGCGTCCTGCCGGTAGGTGGTCAGGCGCGGGCGGAGCACCTGAGAAAGCAGGATTCCGTCGTATCCGGCGACGCTCATATCGTCGGGAATCGAAACGCCGTGCCGCTCAAGCTCGTTCATGCCGCCGATGAAAGAAAAATCGTCCGGGTAGAGGATGCAGGTCGGCCGATCGCTCAGCGCGAGCAGCTCGCGCGTGGCAAGTCCGCTGAGCTTCGGGTCGTGGTAGAGCGCGGGTTTGAAGTAGTATTCCGGCACGTGTAAGCCGAGGCTTGCGCATGTTTTATGAAAGCTGATGAGTCGCTTTTGTGTGACGGACGTATCTTCGCCGTGTATAAAGGCGATCCGGCGGTGGCCCATGTCGTAGATGTAGTGCACCAGCGCGGAGATGCCGCCGATGTTGTCCGAGAGCACAGAGGTGCGGTTGTCGTAGACAAAATCCAGTGACACAGTGGGGATTTCGCTGGCAATGAGCTTGAGCACAGCGGGATTGGAAAAGTCGACAGTGGCGATGGCTACACCGTCGCAGTTGCGATACTTCGTATGCTCGTAATAGTCCATCGAAAACTCGCCGATGTCCTTGCTGATGAAGGTGATGTCATAGCCGCGCCGCTCAGCTTCCACTTTCAGGCTGTCGAGAATCGACGAAAAATATTCGTGCCTGAGTCCGCAGCCGGTTTTATCGACGAACAGAACGCCGATGTTGTGCGAGCGCCCGAGCTTGAGCGTGCGCGCCGTCGCATTTGGCAGATAACCCATCTCCTTGGCGACACGGCGAATTTGCGCGATGGTATCCGCGCCGATATCCGTGTGTCCGTTGAGCGCCTTACTCACCGTTGCGCGCGAAACGCCGCAGCGCTCGGAGATATCCTTAATCGTTACCATGACAATGATTACCGCCTGTTACATATCAGATTTTTGGGGTAGGTTTGATGCGAATGGTGATCCGAATGGATTTGGTGCGAAGAATCGCAAAAAAGAATAAGTAGAATTCAAACTGGCTTAAACGATTTCGTAGCTTGATTATAGCCGTGCTTTTCCAGCTTGTCAATACATTCAAATGCGAAAGGCTACGTGATGAAATGTAAAATTTCGAAAGCATATCGCATCAAACTCGGTATTGCGCTTATCCGGACGCTGAAAATGCGGCACGAACATCAAAATATGTCGATATTAGTTCAACGGCAACTTAATCGATTACGTTATCGTCTAACGCAGATAGTTTACACATGCGGCACGCGAAAACACGAGAAGAAAGGCGACGACATTCAGACATTGCAGGAATGATAGGCAAACGAACTCGATGTGGTCAGGCGGGTACGGGATTTTTCGTTGCACGAGCATACAATTCATGTATAATGTAAGAATTAAGTCAAAGAAAGCAACTGCATTTTTATCAGTAAAAGCGTGGGCATATACACGAACGGTGCTTGAAGCGCGGCAAACCAGAGCAAACGGAATCTCATCCCAATCGGAGGAGTAAGCGAATGGATTGGAAAAACATGAAGATCGCCTGGACGGACGACGCGCCGGTCTATCTGCAGCTGTCCAACTACTTTTCCGCGCGCATCTCCTCCGGCGAACTGCGCGAGGGAGACGCGCTGCCAACGGAAACCTCTCTTTGCGCCATACTCGGCATCAGCCGCTCCACTGTGCGGCAGGCGTTTCAGATGCTGGAGGACGAGGGTGTCATCGTCCGCAAAAAACGCGTCGGCACGCGCGTTTGCAAACCGAAGCTCAAACGAAACATCAATAATCTCTATAATTTTACGACAGAAATGCAAGCGCTGGGGCTTGCGCCGAGTTCCAAGGTGCTCTCGTTTACCACTGTGCATCCGCCATTAAAAATCGCGGAGACGCTACATCTCTCAGCCGGAGACACTGCGTTTCGCATTGAGCGCCTGCGCATGGCAGACGGAGAGCCGCTCTTGATGGAAACGGCGTATATTCCGACGCGCATCTGCCCGTCATTGAGCCGCGAGCAGCTCAACGACTCTCTGTATGCCACCATACGCGAATGCTCCGGTTCCTCGCCGCAGGAAGCGGTGGAGATCTACGAGGCGGTGACGCTGAACAAACGCGACGCGGAGCTGCTGCACATGCGTGCGGGCGAGGCCGCGTTTCGCATCCAACGCATCTCGAAAAACACGTCTGGCGAGATATTTGAATATTGCGTGGAGCTTGCGCGGGGGGATCGCAACAAATTTCAGATTGTGCTCAAGAACTCCGGCGTCCAGTATTCGCGCGTGCTATAGCAAGAATTATAACGGCTTAATCCGGCAAATCGCCTGTTTCACTTTGCTCAAAAACCGCCTAAAAAAAAGCACTGGCATTTTGCGAGCATCGGTACTATAATAATAGTAGTTGAAACATTTCAGCTTCGTAACCTTGGTGATTTGCAGATCGAACCAACAGATCACCGTCCCGGTCGGGCGGCCGCGCCTGACGAGAAGCACACGAGCAACCCGAACTGAATCAAGCGTATACGCCGTATGACAGTTGTCAGCGGCTGTTGGTGTTTTTGGCGGGCAGAGAATTCCAGCGAATTCGCGCTGTTATGTATCAAAAAGTGCCATACAAAATAAATAAGTGCGGAGCGATAATGCGATTTTTCACGTGAAATTCACATTATGTTTACGCATAATTGATGTTATGGAAGAATAGTCACAAAAAGCAACGCAATAGTGGTTGATTTATTTTGAAATAGAAAGTATAATGACAGAGAAGTAAAAGAAAGGAGAATTACGAACATGATGAAAATTAATGTAACGAATCTTGGACGCTTTTTTGAGTTGGTCAACGAATGCGAAGGCTCGGTCAAGCTGATCGTCGCCGAACGTGAGCCGGAAGAACTCAAGAACAATCGCTTTGTGCAAAACCTGCTGCTTGACACACAGAACGGCATCACCAAGCTTTCCCTCGAAACCGAATCTGAGCGCGACACAATCAGACTCATCCGGTTTATGATGCAGGACGGCAAAAGCCTCAACGAAAACTCGGGCTCTTCGCGCATCTACGCGGCGTAACCAAACACTCCGGAGTGCGGTTCGTTCCAGAGGCGGAGGAAGCATCCACCGATGGACGAATCCCGGGTCGGGGCTAACACAACCGAATAGAACGGCGAAGAGGCTTACAATGACGTAAGCTTCTTTTTTGTACTCTTTCTGGCGAAAGAGTGCAGGCGCGCGAAGAGGCTTTTTTTAGACATTAGCTTCATTTTGAGCTCTTTTCTGAAGAAAGAGTGTTGGTTTCGAAGAGACTTTATAAGACGTAAGACTCTTTTTTACTCTTTTCTAAAGAAAGAGTGCTGTGTTGCGAAGAGGCTTTTTTTAGACATTAGCTTCATTTTGGGCTCTTTTCTGAAGAAAGAGTGCAGGGTTGCGAAGAGGCTTTATAAGACGTAAGCTACTATTTTCATACGATGAATTACATGATGAAGTTCATTTTTTTGAGAATTTGGTGTCTTTCTGGTGCGCGAAAGCGCTGATACAGCCCGAAACGTATGGCTTTTCTATGAATAGTGTTATAAACTGTTTTATAGAGACCCTCGAAACACAGGGTCCTTCCGGAAAACAGATCACACCATCGGCATCCAGCCATGCGTACACATCCTGAAGAGCACCCATCATAACGTCAGAGGAGGAAACTACCATGCAATCGAATCAAAAACTGATCGACACCTTAAACGCTTTGTTGGCAGATGAACTCACCGCGATCAACCAATATATCGTGCACGCAGAGATGTGCGAAGACTGGGGTTATGGAAAACTGCACACGAGTTTTGAGAAACGCGCGATTGACGAGATGAAACACGCCGAAAAACTCATCGGCAGGATACTGTTCCTGGAGGGAACTCCGATCGTGAGCGACCTGAAGAAAATTTCCATCGGCGCGGATGTTCCAAAACAGGTCGAGAATGACCGGCTGGCGGAGGTTGGCGCAATCAAGGCCTACAATGACGCAATCGTGCTCGCAGGCGAGCTGCTCGACTACGCAACGCGCGATATTCTCGTTCAGATTCTCAACGACGAAGACCGCCATATGGACGAACTTGAAGAGCTACAGAGCCAGATCGGGCAGCTGACATTGCCGCTCTTCCTGCTGGGTCATCTCGGCTAAGCTGTTATCTGCTGACCAAGAGCCGCACGCAACAGAACGCCTTTTCGTCAAGCTTCAGTGTAAGGAAGAAATGAAAACAGGGTTTCTGCGCGATCAGAAGCACCCTGTTTTTTTGCTTTCAGTTGTTTGGGCGAGAGAGCCGGACGTTGTTTATCCGCCGATTTGAACCCGAATGCCCGCGCTTTCCAATGCGGCGGAAAAGGTGGAGATGTCGCCGTCGCGCAG
The DNA here is from genome assembly GCA_030695285.1 of Eubacteriales bacterium. Classification (GTDB taxonomy): domain Bacteria; phylum Bacillota; class Clostridia; order Christensenellales; family CAG-138; genus UBA7703. The sequence continues at coordinate 12,149 of JAUYTF010000106.1, forward strand.
TTGCTTCTTTCCGTCGTAGGCATACGCCAGTTTGAGACGCTTATACTTGCTCTCACCCAGCTGATGAAACGGCAGAAGCTGCACCTCTTTCGCGCCGAGATTGTTCAAAACCTTGGCAAATCCATCGAAATCCGCCTCGCTGTCGTTGAATCCCGGAATCACGGGAATGCGGACGATGGCGGGCGTTTTTCCCCGTAGGGCGGAAGCAATGTTGCGCAGGATCAGCGCGTTGCCAACGCCAGTGCCCGCGCGATGCCGCGCATCGTCATAATGCTTGAGGTCGATATATGCAAAATCGACGGCCGCGAGCACGCGCGTAAACACCTCTTCGCTGACATAAGCCGCTGTTTCGATGGCGACATGGATGCCCTCTTGATGCAGCGCTTCACAAAGCGCAAGCACAAACTCCGGTTGCAGCAGCGCTTCGCCGCCCGTCAGCGTCACCCCTCCGCCGCTCTCGTCGTAAAACGGTTTGTCTTTGATCAGCTCGGCCACAAGCGCGGGAACGGTGTATGTGGTGACTGTCTCGCCGGGCAGAGGCTCCTTCGGCTGGCTTTCAGGATTGCTGCACCAGCCGCAGCGCAGATTGCAACCCTGAAAGAACACATCCGTGCGGATGCCCGCGCCGTCGTGAATGGAGAATTTTTGCAGATTGAACACCTGAGCCTGTTCCATGATTTCAAACCTCTTCAAAACCTTGCTTCGCGTTGATTCTACATGAAAACACTCGAAAAGTAAACAGAACACTTACGAAAGAAAGTAAAAATACTTGCGAACCGAAGTAACGCATTGACAATGCCCGCGTCGGCTTTTACAATAGGGGAGAAGATTTTTCAGGAAGAGACGGAGCAAACAATATGGAAAATCCCCTGCGCATCGGCATCATCGGCACGAGTTTTGTGAGCGACTGGATCTGCGAAGCCGCCAAGATGAGCGAGAGTTGCGCAATCTTTGCGGTGCTTTCACGCGACTGCTCCCGCGGGAGGGCGTATGCAAAGAAGCTGTGCATCGGCGGCTGCTTTGACGACGAAGAAGCGTTTCTCTCGTCGGACCAGATCGATGCTGTCTATATCGCGAGCCCGAACACGGAGCATTACCGGCAGACGCTATCTGCGCTGGCACACGGCAAACACGTGCTCTGCGAAAAGCCGCTCGCCGTCAACGCTGCACAGGCGGAGCGGTTGATGCAAACAGCGCATGAAAAAGGCTTGATCCTGCTGGAGGCGATTCGCCCGGTGCACGATCCGTTTCTCACCGCGCTGCGCGAGAATCTCCACAAGGTCGGGCGCATTCGGCGCGCAACGTTTGAGTTTTGTCAATACTCCTCGCGCTACGACCGCTTTCTTGCCGGCGAGCGGCCGAATGTGTTTGAGGCATCTTTGGGCAACGCCGCGCTGATGGATCTCGCGGTCTATTGCCTGCATATCAGCGCTGCGCTCTTCGGCGTGCCGCAAAAACTCACCGCGGGTGTGAGCTTTTTGCCCAACGGCACGGAGGCCGCGGGCACCATGTTGCTGGATTATGGTGACCAGCAGACGACGATCTCGTATTCCAAAGTGACGAGTTCCATTCACCCGAGCATCGTGCAGGGCGAGCTGGGCACGCTCGTGTTCGATAGACTGAACCAGCCGAGCTATCTTCGGTTGATTATTCGCGACGGACGCACGGAGGAGCTCTTCACTTCCGTAAAGAACAATATGGTGCATGAGCTCGATGCCTTTGCGCGCATGATTGTAAACGGCGAAAGCTCGGCTGCATATGACGAGCAGAGCCTGCGGGTGATGCGCCTGCTGGACGAGGCGCGCCGCCAGATTGGAATAGACTTTGGTGCGGGGGAAGCGCTGTAAAGACGTTTTCGAGGAAGACACGCTCAGCCGGGCGTGTTTTTTTCGTTTTGAGTATTGACAAGCAAAGAAAAAGGTAATATATTACCATATAAAAAAGGTAATGCATTACTAAAAAGCGAAATGGAGACAACGATGGAGCAGATGCAGGAAATGCTGGACGGGATGGACGACAAAACATTTGTGTTTGGCTCGCTGTTTGTCACGGCAAATCTACTAGAGACGCTGCTGGATCGCGCGTTTGCATCATATGGCATCACGGTCAAGCAATGGCTGTTGCTGATCACCATCACGTCGCTGTTTCGCGAGCCGCCGTCGGTGAAGCAGGTTGCGGGGGCGATGGGGACTTCGCACCAAAACGTGAAGCAGGTTGCGCTCAACCTTGAGAAACGCGGGTATCTGCGCCTGGTTAAGGACGCGAAGGACGCGCGCGTGACGCGGCTTGTGACCACGAATGCATGCCGCGCGTTTGGCGAGGAAACTAGTCAGGCAGGCGACACTTTCATGGAAGAGGTGTTTGGAGGAGTTGGCGCGGAGGATTTGCGCGGCGCGCGCACTGCGCTGCTCTCGCTCTGGCAAAACGCGCTGAAGATGAAGTAGATACAGTACACAGACCGGACAGAACAGGAAAGAGAACGCGCAAACGCGCAAGGGGGAAGCACACATGAAAACACTGGTACTCTATGCCACGCAATACGGGTATGCCGCGGACTGCGCAGCACAGCTGAAGGCGGAGCTCGCGGGGGATGTGACGCTGGTTGACCTGGGCAAACAGAACGCGCCGGAACTGCAAAGTTATGACGCAGTGATCGTCGGGGGATCGATCTACATGGGACGCGTGCAGGCAAAGGTTTCAGCGTTTTGCGCGGCGCATGAGGGCGAGCTGCTGCAAAAAACGCTGGGGCTGTATCTTTGCTGCGGGTTGCCGCAAAATCTGGAGCAGTGTCTGGAAACGTCGTTTCCTGCGAAGTTGCGCGCGCGGGCAAAGGCGGTCGGCTGCTTTGGGGGAGAGCTCCGCACCGCACGTATGAAACCCATGCATAAGCTGATTGCGAACGTGATGCAGAAGGCGGGCGGCAAGAGCGGCATCGAGCCGCCCAAAGCAAACCCGCAGGCGGTGCTGGATTTTGCCGCTGCAATGAACGCATAAAGGAATGCAGGTAGAAGAAAACGGAGCCGGGTGGCTCCGTTTTCGTTATTCGCCTGCATCCGGAGCAATGCTGTTGATCGGACCGAAAGAGTTGAAACTGACTAAGATAATGAATCGAAGCGGGTCACGGAAGAACGTTTGGCTCATAGTCTATGGTACCAAATGTGTACCATGTCTTTGATTTGTCGTCTCCCGTTTCAGTTAACCTAATAAAGAATCTTTGGAATATATCATCCCGATATTCGCAAAAGATTAGTCCGTACTCATATTGCTTATCATCGAATAACGCGAGCCCTTCGTTTGATATCCTGAAATAGTAGTGTACATCGGCATATTCCTTCCGATAATCGGCATATGATGTATACAGCTTCTCGGAAATAATCCTCT
>JAUYTF010000108.1 GCA_030695285.1 Eubacteriales bacterium
TTATAAAGTCCTGCACACGATCCAGTAACGATTTATAATACTGGAAAAGCTGCTTTATAAAGTCCTGCACACGATCCAGTAAAAAACCAAGATCAATGCAAAGACAGCTGCTCAAACGAGCGGCTGTCTTTTGTTTGACCATCGTTGTTTAGATTAGATCACGACATCAAGCGTATATTTTCCGCCGTGGTAGAGCGTATCCGCCATGGCAAAGGGGCGGTGCGCCTTGTCGTAGTCTACGTTGCGGATGCGTAGCGCAACGCCCTTTTTCGCGTGAAAGAGCGCTTGCGCATCCTCCCCGCTGACCGAGACGGCGTTGATGCGCTGGCGTGAATAGCCGTTGGCCAGATCCAGCCCGGACTCCTGATGCAGCACTTCGTATAGAGAACGCTGCGAGAAGTCAAACTCCGGCAGACGGGGGAATCGCTTGAGTGAGATCCAAACGCGCTCGATGGCGATGGGGGATTCGTCCGCCATGCGTATGCGCTGGAGGCAAAAAACTGGCTCGTCTTCGGCCATTTCGAGGCTACTGAGCACCTCTTCACCCGCCTCACACGGCCCGGCCAGGATGACCATGCTGGAAGGATGCACGCCTAGAGAGAGCATGTTGCTGGTGAAGCCCAGCTTTTGATAGGTCTTGTCGAGTTCAAAATGGGAGACAAATGTGCCTTTGCCCTGCACGCGGAAGAGCTTTCCTTCGTTGACAAGCGCGTCGATGGCGCGGCGTACGGTCATACGCGTGGTGGAAAACTGCCTGCAAAGCTCGGGCTCGGACGGGATGGCGTCGCCGCGCGCAAACTCGCCGCTGTCGATGCCGGCGTTGATGCGCTCGATGATCTGCCGAAAGATCGGCTGCTCGTTGGATTTCATTCGCTCAACCCCCTTGACCGGATTTCCTGTCTATACAAGATAATTACATTATATAACTGTTGCTGAAAAATGCAAGAGGAAGCTTTTTGCTTTTATCGACGGTGAAAGTTCAGCATCTACTCTGGCTATTCTATGCAGAAACATCGATTATGGTTGTATTCAGATAAGAAACATTTTGTTCGCGATTGCGGAAATGACGAGAAGCGCCGGATTTCGCTCCGGCGCCTTGCGGGGTTCGCTTCCTGCTCAATCCAATATCGTTCCGTCAGTCGCAATCGTAACCACCTGCCAGGGGATCATCTTGCCACTGCCCAATAGTGCGCTCTTGACCGCATGCTCAATGCCGCCGCAGCAGGGCACCTCCATGCGCACTATCGTGATGCTCTGAACCTCGTTGCCGCGCAGGATCTCGGTCAGCTTCTCGGCGTAGTCCGCCATGTCCAGTTTCGGGCATCCGTTGAGCGTGACGTGGTTTTTCATGAAACGTTCGTGGAAGTCTGCGCGGGAGTATGCGGTGCAGTCCGCGGCGATGAGCAGCTTTGCGCGGTTGAAGTACGGCGCGTTGACGGGCACAAGCTTGATCTGCACGGGCCACTGATTCAGGTGCGAGGCGGAGGCGGCGTCCTGCATGCCGCCGGAGCAGGCGCAGGGTTCCTCTTTTACGACTTCCTGCCGCTCGATGGCGCGGCTGCGCGTGCCGGGGCAACCGAATTGCAGCGTGGCGTGGGTTGCCGCGTGCTCCTTTGCCTGCTTTGCTTTGACCGCCGCCTCGTCAAAGGGAGCGGCTTCGCGCTCTACAAACGTAATCGCGCCCGTGGGGCAGGCGGGCAGGCAGTTGCCGAGGCCATCACAATAGTCATCCCGCATGAGCTTGGCTTTGCCGTTTACGATGGCGAGCGCGCCCTCGTGGCAGGCGCTGGCGCATGCGCCGCAGCCGTTACAGAGCTCTTCGTCGATCTGGATCATCTGGCAAATCATATTCAGAATTCCTTTCAAGATTGTTCTGGATCATCTGGTGTATATGCGTAAATCATCCGCTGGTAATTGCCGCATATTCGGCACGCCTCTTGACGTTGTGGAAGGAGTATACTATGATAAAGAGAACAAGTATGTTGGAAATACAACAATCATACAACGCCTTTTGCGCTAGAATAACGTTGTATACAGAAGCAGTAGATTTTAAAGGATAGAGGAAGAGCGCAAACGAAAGGAGGAGATATCTATGAGCGCGCAGGGAAACCCGCAGGTGTCCTACGCTTTTCTAAAAAAAACATCATTGTTTCGCGGCACAACGGAGGCGGAACTGCCGACGTTGATCGGCTGCATCGCGCCGAGCTACCGCGACTTTGCGAAAAATGAAATCATCCTGCATCAGGGGGAGGATATCACGTCCGTGGGCATGGTGCTCTCCGGCAGGGTGCAGATCATCGAAGAGGATTTCTGGGGCAATCGCAACATCATCGCGGATATCTGGCCGGGCGATATTTTCGGCGAATCGTATGCTTTTTTGCCGGGGGAGCTGCTGCGCGTGAGTGCGGTGGCGGACGAGGCGAGCGCTGTGATGCTGGTCGACGCGCGCCATATGCTGGAGATTTGCTCGAGCGCTTGCCGCTTTCACACGCGGCTGGTGCAAAACATACTCGCGGAATCGGCAAAGAAAAATCTCGCGCTCACGCGAAAGCTATCGCACATGAGCAAGCGCAGCACGCGTGAGAAGCTGCTGAGCTACCTCTCCGGGCAGTCACTGGCAGCGGGCTCCGACTTGTTTAAGATTCCCTTTAACCGCCAGCAACTGGCTGATTATCTCTGCGTAGATCGCAGCGCCATGAGCAATGAGCTGTGTAAAATGCGGGACGAAGGAATGCTGACATTTGACAAGAGCAGCTTTCAACTCAAGAGTGAGATAGTGATTTAGAGCAAATATTAAATTCACTTTGCGCAAAATGCCTCCCGATTTGGGAGGCATCCCGATTTGGGAGGCATTGCAGTTTTGGAGCAAGTTTTACAGCACGTACAAAAAGATCGATAAAAATTGCAGTACGCTGCCCGCGAGTACGAAGATGTGAAACATCGCGTGGAAATAGCGCCGCTTGGAGCCGATGCTGTAGAGGATCGCGCCGATGGTATAGGCAAGCCCGCCTGCGAGCAGCAGCCAGAATCCCACTGGGGAAAGCGCGGCAAGGGCATACTTCACGAAGAAAATGACCGCCCAGCCCATGAAGATATAGCAGAACATCGAAAATAAACGGAATCGCTTCAGATCGATGGCGGTGAGCGTGACGGCGAGCGCGGTGAGCGTCCACTCCGCACCAAAGACAGTCCACGCCAACGCGGGATACAGCGGACGCAGGGCGACGAGAAGAACCGGCGTGTACGTGCCCGCGATCATGAAATAGATCGAGCAGTGGTCGAGCACCTGCAACACCTTTTTGCCCAGCGAGGGCGCAAGTCCGTGGTAAACGCTTGAGAGGCAGTAGAGAATGATCATCATCACGCCATAGACGATGCTGGCGGCAATCGCCCAGCCATCCCCACCCAGCGCGGACTTGATCACGCACAGGAGGAGCGCGACAAACGCGAACACGCCGCCCGCGATATGCGACACCATATGAAAGATTTCTTCGCCCCTTGTATAGTTCGGCAGGTTGCGTTCGATTAAGGGAATTCGCATCTTCTCTCCGTTCTGATTATCGCTTGAAAGACGTTGCATTCTTTTTTAAGTTTGTCCGGCAAAATACGCTAGTTGCCGCACATGGAGGACAACTCCTCATCCTTGCCAAAGAGCGCACAGGCGCCGTTGTGATGCCCGCTGAGCAGCTCGCTTGCGCGAAGGCGCGTAAACAAGGGCGAGTCGAGCGCGCTTTGCAACGAAGTGAACTTGAGATTGGTGTCCGATACCGGAGAAAACGGGCACGGTTCCGCGCCGCCGCTGGGGTTGATGTGGAAAAATCCGCGTCCGGCAGCGAGGCAACCATCCGAATACTGCTCGTCCCCGGGAAAGGAGATATAGATCATGCCGTCCTGTGTTTGGCGTAGTTCATCCAGCCGGCGGGCGAGATAGTCCCGCTCTGCGTCGCCTGGGGCGAGGGATTCTGTGCCGGGATCGGCGGGGACATAGTCGACAAAGAACGCAACCTTTGCGCCGAACGCGCGAAGCTGCGAGAGGAACGCATCTGCCGTGACAGTTTCGATGTTCTCAGTGGTCAGCGTGACGGAGGCGCCAAAGAGAATGCCCTTCTCGCGCATCCGCTCCATGTTTGCGGTGAGCTTACAATAGGTGCCCGCGCCGCGCCGCGCGTCGGTCTGCCGCTCGTCGCCTTCGATGCTCACGATGGGCACGAGGTTTCGGTTCTGGTCGATGAGATCGAGCATATGGTCACTCAAGAGCGTGCCGTTGGTAAAGACTGGGAAGAGAATCTCCCGCTGTTTTGCCGCGCACTCCAGCACGCCGCGCCGCAGCATCGGCTCGCCGCCCGCAAGCAGGCAGAACGAAACGCCGATCTCGGCCGCCTCCGCGAATATGCGGCACCAGTCCTCATCGTTAAGCAGCGCGGCGGAATCCGCGTCGTCGCAAAGGCTGTTTGCGCGCGCATAGCAGCCTGCGCAGTGCAGATTGCAGCGGTTGGTGATGCTGGCGCTTAGAAAAGACGTGATGTGCTTTCCAGCGGCTGCGTGCTTTTCCCGCGCTGCCG
>JAUYTF010000112.1 GCA_030695285.1 Eubacteriales bacterium
GAGGCCGAGCTGTTTTTCCACCTCGATCTCCACCGGAAGACCGTGGGTATCCCAGCCCGCCTTGCGCAGCACGTCAAATCCCTTCATGGTTTTATAGCGCGGAATGATATCTTTGATCGAGCGCGTGAGCACATGGCCGATGTGCGGCTTTCCGTTTGCCGTCGGCGGGCCGTCGAAGAAGGTGTAGGGTTTTGCGCCCTTTCTCAGGCGCACGCTCTTTTGGAAGATCTGCTTTTCCTTCCAAAACGCGAGCACTTCTTTCTCGCGCGGGACGAAATTCAGCTCGCTCGATACTTTTTTGTACATGTTTATTCGCTCTCCTTGTTCTGTGTGAAAAAATTGGATCGTGATGGCGCGAAATCATCCGAGTGAAGCCATCCGGCGAAAATCCGGGTAAAAAAATAGCCCTCCGCCCCGAAACAATAGGGACGAAAAGCACGAAAATCGGCTTTGCGCGGTACCACCCTGCTTGGCGAAAAACTCGCCCGCTCAAGACCCCCTTAACGCGAGGGAATACGTCGCACGTTACTCGGCTTAGTGCCTTTGGCGCGCGCGCTCACGGGTGATACCGATGCTTCCCGCCCGCCGCCGCCTTGCACCATACGCGGCTCGCTCTTGCGGACAATTGTGGAAACCAGCCTGTCCCGATCATCGCTGTAATAGCAGAAGTATAGCGGCTTTTTTTCGGTTTGTAAAGGGTTGAGGAACGGAAACGGAATGTATAAACGCGCTTTTCTTTGGGCTTTATGCTTTATTGCATGTAGTTGAATGCTTTTTTTCCTTAACAGACACGAAATTCTCTGGTATAATCACTCATTACAAACAAAACAAGAAACCAGATTAAATCAAAAAGCTAAGGAAAACGCAATGGACTTTAGACAGGCAATCGCATCCGCCCTCGCAACCCCCACGGGACTTCCCGCAGAGGAACTCTCCTATTGGCTTGAAACGCCGCCCACACCAGATATGGGCGACTTTGCGTTCCCCTGCTTTAAGCTCGCAAAGACGCTCCGCAAAGCCCCGCCGGTCATTGCCGGGGAGCTTGCCTTAGCGCTGATTTTGCCCGCAGGCGTGGCAAAGGCCGAGGCCGCAGGCGGCTATGTGAACTTCTATCTCGATAAAAGCGCGCAGGCAAAGGCGGTGCTCAGCCGCGTGTTTGCCGAAGGCGCACGCTACGGAAGCTCCGATATGGGCGGAGGTCGCAACGTCTGCATCGACTACTCCTCGGTCAATATCGCAAAGCCGTTTCACATTGGACACCTGCCGACAACGGTGATCGGCAGCGCGCTGTACCGCATCTATAACCACCTTGGCTTCACCTCCGTGGGCATCAACCACCTCGGCGACTGGGGCACGCAGTTTGGCAAGATGATCGTGGCCTATAAGCTATGGGGCGATCACGATACCATCGACCGCGGCGGTGTGGACGAGCTGGTTAAGGTCTATGTGCGCTATCATCAGGAGGTGGAGACAAATCCCGCCTTGGACGACGAGGCGCGCGCGTGGTTTAAGCGCATTGAGGACGGAGACGCGGAGGCACTGGAGCTCTTCGATTGGTTCAAAAGGATCACGCTTGCAGAGGTCGAAGAGGTGTACGACATCCTCGGCATTCACTTCGATAGTTATGCGGGTGAAAGTTTTTACAACGACAAGATGGGTCGCGTGGTGGACGAGCTGCGTGAGAAGAATCTGCTCAAGCTCGATCAGGGCGCGCAGATCGTCGATCTGAGTGACTACAAGATGCCGCCGTGCATCATTTTGCGATCCGACGGGGCAACGCTGTACGCAACGCGCGACATCGCGGCTGCGCTCTATCGCAAGGACACCTACGATTTTGCAAAATGCCTCTATGTGGTCGCGTATCAGCAGGATCTGCATTTTCGGCAGTGGTTCAAGGTAGTCGAGCTGATGGGCTACGACTGGGCGAAGGATCTCATCCATGTCTCCTTTGGCATGGTCAGCGGCACGGAAGGCGCGTTCTCCACCCGCAAGGGGAATATGGTGAAGCTGCGCGATGTGCTCACCGCCGCCTGCGACAAGACCTACGACATCATCCGCGAAAAGAGCCCCGATCTCGAGGACAAGGAGACCATCGCCAAACAAGTCGGCATCGGCGCGCTGATCTGGAACAGCCTCTACAACGGGCGCATCAAAGATGTGGTGTTCGACTGGGATTCGGTGCTCAATTTCGACGGCGAGACGGGTCCCTATGCGCAGTATACCCACGCGCGCGCCTGCTCTGTGCTGAGAAAAGCGAATTATGCGCCAGCCGATATCGACTTTTGCCAGCTTACGGATTCAGAAGCCGCCGCCGTGATCGCGGCGCTCGGCGCGTTTCCGGACGCGGTCATCGATGCGATGGAGAAAAACGAGCCGTATCTCGTCACCCGCGCCATCATCGCCATCTGCGCGGCGTTTAATAAGTTTTATTACGAGCAGCGGATCATGGCGGACGACGCAAGCGTGCGTCAAGCGCGCCTTGCGCTGACGGACGCAACGAGACGCGTCATCGCCATCGGGCTTGGCCTCATCGGAATCGCTGCGCCGGAGCGCATGTAAATTTGACTGATGATGACTGCCATATAAGGGGATCGTATGCTGGACATCAAGCTCATCCGCACGCAGCCGGAGCTGGTTAAAGAGAACCCTTAAATAAAGATTTTGTTGGTTTAGGAAATATTTGGGATGCCATATAGGGGGATCGTATGCTGGACATCAAGCTCATCCGCACGCAGCCGGAGCTGGTAAAAGAGAACATTAAAAAAAAGTTTCAGTTTGACAAGCTCGCGCTTG